>NZ_JBHVIV010000084.1:0-36121 GCF_042799475.1 Kitasatospora sp. NPDC057692
CAGCCGTCCACCCGCACGGGTGGACGGACGGCCGCCGGGCCGTTCCCACCGGTCAGCCGCGGGCCGGCTCCGGCAGCAGTCCGCGCTCGCGCGGGAGGGGCACCAGGTGGTCGCGGACGGCCGGGGCCGTCCGCAGCGCCGGGTCGAGACCGTCGGTCCAGCGCCGGTCGGCGAGTTCGGCAAGTTTGGGGGCGCGGGCCGGAACGGGTGAGCCGGTGGCCGCGGTGCCGGTGCCGGTCGCCGATCGAGGGCCGCCCTCCGCGGCCGAGGCCGGTCGGTCCACGGCGACGGACGGGATCCGCCCGTTCAGTGGTAGATGCTGCGGCAGAGGCGGGCCTGCTCGGAGCCGGCCGCCCACCGGCCGAACCGCTCGGCCTGGTCGCAGATCGTGCCCGCCTCCGCTCCCGGCGTCACCCCCGCCGCAGGCGCACCCGCGGTGGACGAGGGCGCGTGCACGCCGCCGGGCGCCGGAGCGGACGCCGGGGCGGGGCCGCCGGACGGGGCGCCCGCCGTCTTGGTGGGCGCCGGGCGCGGTGACCGGCTCGCCTTCGGCCGCGCCGAAACGGAGTGGTCCCCGCCGTCGGTCCGGGGGGCGGTCTCCGCCTGAGGCGCGCCCGCCGCATCCGCCGCATCCGTCGGGGCGGCGGGCCGCGGGCCCTCGCCGCTCGTCGTCGGCGGCGGCAGCGGGGACGGGGCCGGAACCGGCAGCCGGTCGGCCGCCGCCGAGGCGGCCGGGGACGGTGGCAGCGCCGGTGCCGTGGACGGCCCCGGGAAGGCCACCACCCCGGACGACTCCTCGCCCGGCCCGGGCCCGCACATCGCCAGCACGGCCGCCAGACCGGCGACGATCCCCGCCGAGCCCGCCACCCACATCCGGCGCCGCCGTCGCCGGCCCGCCTCGGCGGCCGCCGCCATCGCCTCCCAGGCAGGCGGCTCACCGGGCGCCGCGGGCGGCGCCGGCACCGGCGGAGGCTGCCAGGCCTGCGCCGGCCACTGCCACTGCACGGTGCCGGACGGCTTCCTGACGCCCGCACCGGAACCCGGTCCCGGTCCCGCGCCGGTGCCCGGTCCCGGGCTCGCACCCGTCGGCCGCGCCCCACCCGCCCGGGCCGACCCGCCGGTCACCGGTCCGCCCACCACCGGTCCGCGCGGCGGCGGACCGCCGCTCGCCGGTGTCCCGCCGCCTGCCGCTTGCCCGCTCATGTCCTCGTCCTCCTGCCATCGCCTGCTCCGGCTCCCCGGCGGCCCGCCCGTCGCCGACACCCGGTCGTACGGGAACGGGGCCGGTACGGCGCCGCTGCAGGGCCCCGCTCGCCGTACTCAACGAGCGCGCCGACGCCGGGACATGACCCGGACGAGGGCCCCGGGGCGCGACCGGCCCCGCTCGCGCCCCCCGGCCGTACGCTGCCTGCCGTACCCCGGGTGCGCTCCCCGGAGGTCCGCCACATGCTGGGGGCATGGAAACCAACAGCCCGTCCGGCTCGGCGCGGCCCCAGGTCGAGGTCGCCGAGTTCCGCACCGACAGCCGCTACCGGCTGGTCCACTTCGAGGGCCACGGCTGGGAGCCGCTCGGCCCGGAGGAGTTCGAACCGCGGGTCCACCAGCTGTTCCCGGACCTCGATCCGCACGACCCGGTCCGCGTCCGGTGGGAGGACCGCCCCTGGGAGTGGCCCGCCTGGCACCCGGGCGAGGCCTGACCGCAGGTGTGACACCCGTCCGGGTAAGGTTGACGCCGTCCCTTGACGGCCGCCCACCGGCCGCCGGGACGACAGAGGGGGAGCGGGCATGGGGGAGCCGCGCGCGGACCGTCCGGCGGGCACCGCCGGCTACGGCGAGGCGGCCGAACGGCTGGCGGCGCAGTACGAGGCCGTCACCTTCGCCGAGGTCCACCGCGAGGCCCTGCACCTGTTCCCGCCCGGGCCCGCCGACGTCCTGGACGTCGGCGCCGGCAGCGGACGCGACGCCGCCGCGCTCGCCGCCCTCGGCCACCGCGTGGTCGCCGCCGAACCCACCCCCGAACTGCGCCGGATCGGCGAGCACCTGCACGCCGGCAGCGGCGTCCGCTGGACGGGCGACGCCCTGCCCGGCCTGCCCGCCCTCGGCGCGGCGGGCGCGCGCTTCGACGCCGTCCTGCTGACCGCCGTCTGGATGCACCTGGCACCCGACCAACGCCCACCGGCGATGGACGCCCTCACCGGCCTGCTCGCCCCCGGCGGCCGACTCTTCCTCACCCTGCGCCACGGCCCCGTCCCGCCGGGCCGCCGGATGTACGACGTGCCGGCCGACGAGACCCTCGCCCTCGCCCGCAGCCGCGGCCTGCACCCCGTGCTGCACGCCGAACGCCCCGACCTGCACGGCCGCCCGGACGTCCACTGGACCGTCCTGGTCCTCTCGTTCAACCGCTGAAGCCGCCGTTGCTCAGCAGCAGCTGCCCGTTGACCCACTGCCCCTGCGGGGAGCAGAGGAAGGCGACCAGGTTCGCGGTGTCCTCCGGTGTGCCGAGCCGCCCCAGCGGCGTCCGGCCGAGCACCTCCGCCCGCACCCCTTCCGTCATCCAGCCCGTGTCCACCGGCCCCGGGTTGACCGCATTGGCCGTCACCCCCAGCCGGGCGAGCTCCTGCGCGGCGGCGAGGGTGATCCGGTCGAGCGCCCCCTTGCTCGCGCCGTACGGCAGGTTGCCCGCCGTGTGATCGCTGGTGAGCGCGACGATCCGACCGCTGCCGGCCGCTCCGGTGAACCGGCGCCCGAACTCCCGGATCAGCAGCCAACTCGCCCGCGCGTTGACCGCGAAGTGGCGGTCGAAGCTCTCCACCGTGGTGTCGAGGAGGCCGGAGTCCACCGACTCGCAGTGGCACAGCACCAGCGCCGTCACACCCCCGAGCCGGCGCTCCACCTCGTCGAACACCCGCCCCGGAGCCTCCGGTTCGGCGAGGTCCGCCTCCACCCCCGCGCTCGCCGCCCCCCGGTCGGCCAGCGCCCGCGCGACGGCCTCGGCGGCGCCCGCTTCGGCGCCCCAGGCCATCCGGCGGTCATAGGGCGTCCAGTAGGTGAAGCCGATGTCCCAGCCCGCCCCGGCGAGCCGCTCCGCGATCCCGGCGCCGATCCCGACCGTCCGCCCGACCCCGGTGACCAGGGCGACAGGCCGGGCGGCCGGGAGGTGCGGGGGTCCCTGGTCGGTCTTCATGGCAGCGATCGTCGACCGGACCTGAGGTGACGTCAAGTCGATAATCAAGGAACCGCGTTGTGAGTCACCGCCTGCGGACGGCCGGGTCGGCGGCCGCGGCACCTGATCCGCGGCGCCCGCCGGCCCGGCCGATCACCGGTCGGGGGGGCTGATGACGGTCCTCAGATGCTGGTGAGGCTGACGCTCTCGAAGCCGGGCTTCGGTCCGGCCGTCTCCGGCTGCGGGATGGACGGCACGATCGAGACGGTGAGCGGGCCGTCCGGCAGCAGGCCCTGCTCGGACAGCCGCTGGACCTGCTCGGTGACGTCGTAGCTCGCGTCGTGGCCGCCGGCCCCGGCCATCCCGAAGAAGGAGATCCAGCCGACGAAGTAGGGGCCTTCCGGGTCGAGGTCACCGGCCGGGCCGTTGAGGAAGACGTGGAACGGTGTCCCGGGCGGCATGTCGGTGTGCACGTTGTGCACGGTGAGGATGAGGTTGGTCTCCGGCTGGTCCGAGTCGGCGAGCGAGCGCAGGGCCCCCTGGACGCCGCTCGGCTCCAGGGACACCGTCGTCGGCGCCCGGACATCGAGCGGCTGGCGCGGATTGGCGGCGGAGGCGGCCAGGACCCGCGTGCCCGGCCCCGGGGCCGTGGCCGACGGGACGAGCACCGGGCGGGTGCCGGATCCGTCGGTCAGCGACTCGTACTTGTAGTTCCGCGCGTCGTTCAGGACCGCCTTGCCGGTGGTCCGCTGCTCCCCGCCGTCCTCGTCGAAGAAGATGAACTCGTGGTCCAGCCAGGAGGTGTGGTCCGGGTTCTGGTTGCCCTTGTTCAGCCAGGCCGACCAGAGGCGGTCGATGTTGGCGTGGTGCAGCCAGAAGATCGGGTCACGGGCGGAGCCCTCCACCCGGCCCATCCAGCCGCCGACACCGCCGTGCACCTGGTTGTGCGGGACGTTCTCCAGCTCGCCGAAGCCGCGCTGGAAGTGGGGCATGACGGTGAAGCTGATCTCGCTGCCGAAGGTCGGCTGGACGTTCGACCGGCTCTTCGTGGCGGAGAAGATCGTCTCGCTCATCGCGGTGAAGGGATTGAGGTCCGAGTAGCGGAGGATCTGGAAGGCGGAGTTCTTCCCCGTGAAACGGTGCGGGGTCTGCCAGAACTCGTCCTCGCTGGTCGGCTGGAAGTCGTCCCGGAGGAAGAGCGGGTTGTCGACCGTGAGGTCGGTGCCGCCCGGGCGGTCGGGCATCTTCGGGCTGCGGAAGGCCGCCGGAAGCGCGCGGGAGGTGAACGTCGTGGGCGGGGTCGTGGTGGGCGCGTCCAGCGCGTAGTCCCAGTACGGCAGCGCCCAGGCCGTGGAGGGGTCGGGGGTGATGTCCTCCTGGGCGGCGATCTGCTTGATGGTGCCCCGGATGATCCGCTCGAAGTACCAGAGGTAGCCCCGGTGCCACGGCAGGAAGAACCAGCCGCCGTGCGGACACTGGCTGAAGGCCTCGTTCGTCTCCGTCACGGTGGGCGGGACTCCGTGGATGCAGCCCTGGAAGACCCAGCTGGTCGGGTCGAACTCGGGCCGCTGCTGCATCAGCCCCACGGCCCGGGCGTACCAGTACAGGACCGGATCCCACTCGGTCATCTTGCTCGCGTCTCGTCGTACGAACGTACCGTTCGACATGTCACTCCTGGGTTCGGGCGGGACGCCCTCGTCGGGCGCCCCGGATTCGTTCCGGCGGCGACCACCGCCGCACGCGGACTTCGCCTGGAGACGTTCGGGAGGGTGAACCGCGCGTGCTATCCGGACGTGCGGGGCTGGCGGATCCGGGCGGTCGCAGGACCCTGGAGCGAGGTGCTCGATCCGCCTCACCGTGTCCAGGAGGGACGAAATGAACGTCACGGAGTTGACCGGCACGTACACGTACCGGAGCTTTCTGGAGCTGCCGGACCCCGTCAACGACTTCAACGAGCTCCGGTTCGCCCAGGCGGAGCTGAGGCTGTCGGCCGAAGCGGACGGCACGGTCAGCGGCATGCTGATCCTCGGGGACGTGTCGGGGACGCCGCCGATCGTGATGGACATGACCGGCACGGCATCGGTCTCGTCCCGGGTCTCGTTCACCCTGAGCGGCCGGGGCCGACCCCCCATCGAGGACTTCCACTACGAGTACGACGGCATCGTCCTGCGCCACTGGGAGACCGGGATCGACCAGCGGATGGTCCTCGCCGGGACGGTGCTGCGGGCCGAGCGCCACGGTGACGCGCCCGCCGGGCAGACCGCGAGCTTCCTCGCGGTGCGGCGCGACGGCTTCTGACCCGGCCGACGGACGACCCGCCGCCGGCCCGCTCCGTGCGGGCCGGGGGCCGTCCGCGGCGCGCCGCGACAGAGGGAGCGCGGGCGCGGGGGCCGCGACCCGGCCGGTCGGTGCGGTCGGCGGGGCGGTGGCGATCACGGGCTCTTGCACGGGAACCCTCGTTCCGGTGGCGTACCCCCGTTCTCCAAGGTAGGCCCGGGTTTCGCGGTCCGCGCGGGGAGCCGGGCAGGGCTCCGTGGGCGGTCACCCTCCGTTCGCACGGCCGTGGTGACCGGGAGTGACAGCGGATGCGATGCGTCACAACTGACGGACGCTCGACGCAATGCCGAACCGTCGGACCGCCGGGCCGCGGGGCCGCCGGGCCGTCGGATCACCTGACCGCCAGGCCGCCGGGCCGTCGGACCGGGCCCCGCCGTTGCGGCCGAAGCGTTGTCAGCTCATGGCGAGCAGCATGTAGAACATGCCCACCGCCATCACCGTGCGTCGTGCGGAGACCAGCCCGGACGAGGTCAGGGCGGCGGGCCCGCCGGCGCCGGTGAGCGGGGCCCCGCCGGCGGCCGGGCGCGGGAGCCACGAGCCGGCGCCGCGGACGGCGTAGCCCAGGAAGTACGCGGCGAGGAGCAGCAGCGTCCACGCCGGTACGGCGGAGCCGACACTCCCGTGGACCGCGCCGCCACCGGCGTGCTGGTGCGCCGGTGCCGTGCACAGCACCAGCGCGGCCATCGCGGCCGCGCTGAGGACGTGGTGGGGGTAGTGGCTCCAGGGGCCCGCGAACGCCGAGCGGGGCCGTCGGCACAGCCGGCCCGCCAGGAGGAGTGTCGGCCGGAGCACCGACGCGGTGAGCAGGGCCGCCCACAGGGCGGGCGGCAGGGGGTCGAACGCCGGTGCCATCATCCCGGCCATGGACAGTGCCATGACGATCTCGGCCGGCTCCAGCCGACGGTCCGGGCAGCCGCGTCCGACCACGACGAGGACGACGCAGTGGACCGTGCAGCAGGCGGCCAGGGCGATCAGCAGCGCGGCGGCGATCACGGGTTCATGCACGGGAACCCCCGTTCCACGGGCTCCCTCTCCACGGTAGGCCGGGCCGCTGCACGACGCTCGGGGAGACCGGGCGATCGGGCGACCGGTCAGCCCGCGGAACCCCGGCCCCGTCCGCGCCGCCACCACCAGCCGCCGGCGGCAACGGCGAGTACGACGACGCCGCCGACCGCGATGGGGAGCGCGGGCGACGAGCCGCCGCCCCCACCGGCGGACGCGGGCGACACGCTCGGCGACACCCCCGGTGCGGTGACGCCTTCGGCCGCCGTGCTCGCGGAGAGCGCGGTGGCCCCGGGCGACGCCGGCGCGAGCTTCAGGACGGGCGCGGGGTGCTCCGGCTCCACGCCGTTCTGCGGCAGCTCGATCCAGCGGTCGACCCGGCCGTCGCTGTAGGTCTCCAGCGTCTTGAAGACCACCTCGTCGGTGTCGGGCAACTGCCTGATCGTGATCCTGTGCACGACGTCCTGGCCCACCGCCAGCGCGGGGCCGCCCACCGCGTAGCCGTCCGCGGTGGCGGAGAAGGCCCAGCCGGCGGGGGAGTCGACGAGGGCGACGTCACCCGGGGTGATCCCCTCCGGCAGGACCACCTGCACCTTCGCGAACCCCGAGGTCCCCGACTCCGCCTCCCCGGTGAAGGTGACCGTCACGTTCACGGCCAGGGCCCGGGCCTGATCCGACGCGACCTCGACGTGCGCGAAGGCGGCCGTCGCGCCCAGCGCGACCGCGATGGCCGCCGACGCCACGGCGGTCGCGGCGCGGGCGACAGCGCGCGAGCGGGACACGGACATCGAAACCCTCCCGGCCGACGGTGGCCGTCCCGGACACGACCACGACCCAGCCATCGTGCACCAGCCCGGCCCGCACCGCCCACGGAGCCGGCCCGGCGGATGATCCGCTCCCTGACCCGGTTCCGCCGCAGTGGCCTCAGACGCCGGCCTGCGCGGAGTCCCGCTGCTCCCCGGCCGCACGCGACGGCCCCGCTCCCGGCCTGAACAGGTACCCGGCCAGGGCCAGCGCCACCGTCGCGCCCGCCACGAGCGGCAGCCTCGCCACTCCCACCGCGCCGAGCACGTATCCGCCGAACAGGCCTCCGCCCGAGACGCCCAGCGCCACCGCCGACGCGTTGAAGGTCAGCAGCATCGGCCCGTGGTCCGGAAACGTCTCCAGCAGCCGGCAGGTCTGGGCGGGCGTGAACGACCAGCCCGTCACGCCCCAGCCGAGCAGCACCGCGCACAACAGCGTCTCGGTGCGGGCCAGCGGCAGGAGGAACAGGCACAGCGTCATCCCGCCCATGCTGCCCACCAGCACGGTGCGCCAGCCCAGGGCGTCGACCGCCGCTCCTCCCACGACGGTTCCCAGCGTGGTCCCCACGCCGAAGACCATCAGCGTCCGGGCCACCGTGGCGCTCTCCTGCCCGCCCACGTGCCCCGCGACCAGCGACAGGTAGGCGTACACCACGAACTCCCCCGCGACCACCACGAAGGACAGCACCACCACGGACAGCAGCCGCCGGTCGCCGAGGAACGCGGCCCGCTCCCGCATCCCCGCAGCGGCGAGCGCCCCTCCCGGCAGCCTGCTCGACCGCTGGACGAGCGCCACGACCACGGCGAGCACCGCCAGCAGCACCAGGATCTGACGCCAGGTGACCACTGCCGACGCCCAGACGCCCAGCGGAGCGCCGACGATCGTCGCCATGGTCAGCCCCGAGGCGAGCACCGACAACGCCCGGCCGCGTCGGCGCGGTCCCAGCCGCGCCGCGCGCGCCGCGGCCCCCGGCTGGTAGCAGCAGGCCCCCAGGGCCGACACCAGGCGGCCGGCGATCAGCATGCCCAGACCGGTCGAGGCCGCCGTCACCAGGTTCCCGAAGGCGAACAGCAGCAGCCCGAAGGTGCAGACGTCACGCTGCGAGCGCCCGCCCATCAGCACGGAGGCCGCGGGCGCGCCGAAGACGCACACCAGCGGGTAGACCGCCAGTGCCTGCCCGCCGCCGGCGGCGCTCAGACCGAGATCGGCGCTCACCCGCGGCAGCACACCGGTGAGGATCGAACCCTCGACCGCCACCACGAACGTCCCCATCACGAGCGGCGCGAGGCTGGACCAGCCCGCCGCGGAACCACCGCTGTCACCCATGCCGTCCCCATCGGTACCCGGCCGCGACGAGGTCGAGCCCCATCGGCATGCCGCTGAGCCGTTCGGCCGAGCCGCGGACCGGCAGGTCACTGCCCTCCTCGAAGACCCCGACCAGCAGGTCCGCCTCCGCGCGCAGCGCCGCCGCGTCGTCGCCGTGCCCCAGCCGGGCGTCCACCGCGGACTCCAGTCCGGCGACGAACCGCACCGCGCACCCGTTGACGGCCTCCTCGTCGGCCGCGGACAGCCGCTCGACCAGAGGATCACCGGAGTGAGTGAAGATCATCGATGCCCGCCCGGCCCGCTCCCCGACCGGCACCGGCGCCACGAACTTGCACGCGTCGATGCACCGCACCCCCCACCCGTCGCTCAGCACCGTCGCCCGCGCCACGACCGCGTGCCATCGCCCGGTGCCCGCGTTGCGTTCCAGCCGCGGCCGCACGTACGGCTGCACCAGCGCCGACAGCTCGCCGCACTGGCCCCAGAGCATCCCGATCGACGCCACCCGGGCGAGCACGTCCAGCCGGTGCGCGTCCCGTGCGACCACACCCAACCGGCCCGCCACCTCGGCGAACCGTGCGCCCGGCACCACCACGACCCCGAAGCTGCGCCGACCCACCGCCGGCTTCACCACCACGTGGTCCTCGCCCGCGGCCCACTCGGCCGCCTCCGCCAGCTTCTCCCCCCGCGCCAGCCACGGACCGGCCGGCCGTGTCGCCGGGAGCAGTTCCGGCACCAGCGCCGCCAGCAGCAGCTTGTCCGTCGTCGGCAGCGCGTAGGCCAGCGGGTTGCACACCAGGTCCGCGCGCAGCGGCACCGTCCGCTGGTCGAACGCGTACGGCCAGACCACTCCCCGCGGGTCCCAGTCGCCGTAATCACCGGCCACCCGCCCGTCGGCCCCGAACAGCACCGGCCGGTCGCCGAGCACCCCGACCTCGTACCTCAGCAGGGGGATCCCCAGCTCCCGGGCCGGCTCCTCGTGGACCGACTCCCGCTGCCTGGCGTGCGGATCGCCCGGCGGCGCGTACGCCTCCGCCGCCGCGTACCAGCCGCCGCCCGGTCCGCAGGCCCGGCGCAGCCGCTCGGCGCTGAAGCGGTCCTGGAGGTCCATCGACGAGCGCTGGGACAGGCTCACGATCGTGCCGTCACCGGCCGCGGCCAGCGCCTCCAGGACGGCCCGCTGGACCCGGTCGTCGCCGTAGAGGCGCTGCTGCGCCTCCACACCGGAGCGCGCGCCGTTGGCGTCGACCACGACGGGCGCCGTGCCCCGCTCCTGCGGCAGGAGGACGTCGAGGGCGTACACCCGGGGCGCGGCGGGCCGCGGCGGGTCGGAGTGCGGCCCGCCGCGGCCCTGTGCGTCTGCTACTCGCACGCGACCCTCAGCTTCGATCGCGGAGCCACCGCCACCTCGTGGACGAACAGCTCGTGCTTGGACGCCTCCGCGAGGAGGACCTCCAGCTGGTTCTCCAGTTCGGAGACCGTCGCGTCGGCCTTGTCGCTCCCGAGCGTGTCGTGGTGCCTCGCACCGGTCGGACCCATGGGTTTTCACCTCCCCTCGATGCCGGTCGTGCGCCGGTACCTCCGGGGCCCGCCCGACAGTGCGGCGGACACCGGCTGCCGGTCCAGGACCGCCGTACGGGCGGCGGCCCGGTCGACCACGGAGACGTGGTCGCCGTGCCCGCCGTACAGCCAGTCCTCGAACCGGACGAATGGGAGCAGTGCCGGAGCGGTGTCCGCCACGTGTGCGGTCACGATCGGCAGCAGGGTGCCCACGGAGGCCTCCCGCAGGCTCGCCGGATCCCCCAGCCGCCGCGCGACGGCGCGGAAGAGCGGTACCAGCCCCCGCAGTTCGGCGAGGGCGGCCAGGGTCATCGGGAGGGCGGACAGCAGCTTGGACGCCGTCCAGCCCAGGGCGAGGAGCAGGTGCCGCTCCAGGGGTTCCGCGGCGGCCGCGTAGTAGGTCGAGAACACCGCCGGGTGGCGGGCGACGAGGTCGAGGACCTCCGGTGCGCCGTCCACGGTGCGCAGCAGCCACTGGGCGTAGGGGCTGTCCAGGTCGAGGACGAGGCCGTCACCGCCGGTGGACGCTCCGAGCGGGGTCCCGGGGACCAGCCTCGGGTACTGGACACGGCAGCTTCCGGGGTCGACCACCGACGCCCTCGCGGCCTCGCCGAGCGCGTGCTCGACGGAGACCGGGTCCTCACCGGGGAAGCCGACCAGGAAGTAGAACGTGGAGGCCAGGCCCGCCTCGGCGTGCCACCGGACCAGGTCGACCACCGCCGGGTAGCGTCCGGCGCGCTTGCCGATCAGCTTCTGGGTGGCCGGCTCGACCGCGTCGATGCCGACCAGCAGGCCCTCGCAGCCGGCCGCCGCCATCTCGGCCAGCAGCGCCGGGTCGGTGAGGTCCGCGCGCGTCATGCCGGTCCACGCGACCGGGCGTTCGCGCCGGCGCAGGGCCCGCAGCAGTTCCCCGGTGAAGCGCGGGTTGATGGTCAGGGTGTCGTGGACCAGGTGGACGCTGGTGCAGCCGCGGTCGGCGAGGACGTCGAGTTCGTGCATGATGCGGTCGACCGGTTTGAACGTGACGCGCCGTCCGGACGTCGCCGGGATCGAGCAGAACACGCAGTCGTAGGGGCAGCCGCGCGCCACCTCGACGAGCCCGGTCGGCTGGGTGCTGACCGCGGCGTAGCGTTCGAACGGTGCGGCGAGGTCGTACGCCGGGAGCAGCCACTGCCCGGCCGCGCCGGCGAGGGTCTCGCCGGGACCGGTGGCGACGTGGTCGACGAACGGGAACGCCCGCCGGATCTCCGGGCCCAGCAGGGTCGCCTGGTGGCCGCCGAACACCACCGTGGCGTCCGGGCGGGCGGATTTGAGGGCCCGGGCGATCGCCAGGGCGATCGGCAGGTCGACGCACTGCACCGAGAACGCGTAGACGTCGGCGGCCACGTCGAGCAGCCGGTCGGTCGCCGTGCGGACCAGTCCGGCCCCCGCGGGCAGGGTGCCCTCGGCCAGTTCCAGCGCCTGGTCGACCACCACCACCCGCTCGACGCCGGGGGCGTGGCGCAGCGCGGCGGCGGTCAGCAGCAGGCCGAGCGGCTCCGCCAGGTGGTAGGAGGTCCCCATCGCCAGCGGCGGCTGCACCAGGGCGACCAGGCCCCGGAACATCAGCCGGCCACGCCGGCCGGGACCGGCACCGGCTCGAACACGCCGAGCTCGGCCACCGGGCGCAGGAGTGCGGCGAGGTTCGCGAACAGGGCCTCGTCGGCCTCCTCCAGCCCTCCGGCCCGCTCCAGGATCTCCAGGGCCCGGGCGCGTCCGCTGTCGACCGCGACCACCTTCAGCCGGTCGGGCCCCATGAACACCAGGTGGTCGCGGGGGCCCTCGGTGTCCGGGTCCGCCCACGGTAGCCCGATCGACGAGCGGAACAGCCGGGCCGCCCGGCGGAGCCGGAACCGGCCGGCGGGGGCCTCCTTCGGGCCGTCGTCCGGCACCGGCGCGAGGACCGAGATCTCCTGGACCAGGGATTCGAAGCGGAAGGTCTCGCGCAGGAGCACCGGGGCGTCGCCGGATGCCAGCACGCCGGCCGTGAACCGTGCGAAGGCGTCCCAGATCTCGTGGTCCTTGAGGCCGACCAGGCCGCGCCGGCCGCCGGGTCCGCGCTGCTCGGCCGCCCGGTCGCGGTAGCGCCGGAACAGCTCCAGCAGGCTGACGTCCAGGTGCTCGGCCAGCGCGATGTACGTCCAGCCGTAGACCTCCAGCAGCTTGCAGTACCCGAGGGAGATGTCGACGCAGATGTCGAGGTCGCCGTGGTCGGGGGTGACGACGTGGAACGACTGGAAGATGTCGGGCAGCGCGGCGATGAGCTCCTCGTCCTCGGGCAGCCGGCGGCCGTCGGCGAACTCGATGCCCTGGGAGAAGGCGGTGGGGGCGTCCTCCGCCCGGTACTCCAGGCGGTGCGCCACCCGCTGGGCCAGGGCGGTCCCGGGCAGCGGGCTCATCAGCTGGATGAACGCGTTCACCCGGCCGACCTGGATGAACTCCGCGGCGAGGCGCAGCGTGGCATCGAGGTCCTGGGGCTTCTCCTCCGGAATTCCGACGACCATCGACAGGGACGGGAAGATGCCGCTGTCCACCGTCCACCGGACGCGTTCGGTGGTCTGGGAGGCCACTCCCCGGCGGAGCCTCTTGTTCATGCGGGACAGGGTCTCGTCCGATCCGGACTCCACGCCGTAGAGCAGCATGCGGCAGCCGGCCGCACTCATCAGTGCGAGCAGCTCGCGGTCGACCTCGTCGATCCGGCAGCGGCACTGCCAGGGCAGGTCGAGGTCGGCGTCGATCAGCGCGTGGGAGAGCTCCTCGACGAAGGCGCGGCGCGCGGTGAAGAGGTCATGGACGAAATAGGCCTCGAACTCGCCGTACCGCGCCCGGTGTTCGGAGAGTTCGGCGATCAGTGAGGCGGTGCTGCGGTAGCGGACCTTCCGGCCGTTCAGCAGCGTGGTCTGGCAGAATTCGCAGGCGAATGCGCAGCCCCGTCCGCTGTCCACCAGGATCGTGGGTTTGCGGCTGTGTTCGAAGTACGTGCCGAGGTCGTCGACCAGGTGGTAGCTGGGGGCGAGCAGGGAGTCGAGGTCGGTGACCCGCTCCTCGCCGGCCCGGGCGGCGATGGTGCCGCGTCGGCGCCAGGTGAGGCCGGCGATGCCCTCCCAGGGGCCCGAGCCGTCCAGTGCCCGTGCCAGCTTGGGCACGGTGAGTTCCGCCTCGCCGCCGAGCACCGCGTCGACGTAGGGGAAGGCCTCCAGGTACCGGGGGCCGAGGAAGCTCACGTCGTGGCCGCCGAGGACGACGGCCGTCCCGGGCCGGGCCGCCTTGATGCGCCGTGCGATGTTCAGCGACGCCGGGCCGGTGGAGCACTGGGTGCCGAAGCCGACGACGTCCGGCTCGCTCGCCAGGATCCGTTCGGCGCATTCGTCGTACATCCGCGGTCCGGCCCGCAGTTCACCGGTCTTGAGCCTCAGGACGAAGTCCTCGATCGCCACGTCGTGGCCGTCCGCCTCCAGGTAGGCGGCGATCGAGAGCAGACCGAGCGGGGGCGCCACGTAGTAGGCGGAGCGGTCGCGCTTGTCCTCGAACGGTGGAAACACCAGCGACCAGCGCATGCCGCGCCCCCTGATCCGGTGGAATTCGGCCCGGCGACGACCGGCCCGGAGCCCTCGCTCCCCGCTTGAGGATGGAAGGGTTGCGAGGACCTGTCAAGACTTGCGGGAGCGGAGGCCGAGACCGCTCTCTGAGATCTGTCGTGGCGGCGGGGCCGCCGTCGAGAACGCTCACGGCCTGTTGTCACAGGCGCTGCCCGTGACAACAGGCCGTGACGGCCTCGGCGCCCGTCCGCGCGCTGCGTGGGATCTCAAACCCGCTGTGGGTGGGGTGTGTTGGTCGACGGTGGGGCTTGTCGGGCCGTCGTGTCGGCGGCGGCCTGCTCCAGGAACGCGGTCGGGGCGGTGCGGACGGCGGACGGCGGACGGCGGGGGCGGGAGGGTGGAGTGGCCGAGGTCGTCGGTGCCGGCCACCGCACCACGTGGCGGCTCGGCGAGTCGGCCGCGTCGGGCGACTCGCCGATCGTCGCGACGCCGGGGGTGCCGCCGCAACGGGGTCGTTGTCGGCGGTTCCCTGCCGAACGACGGGCTATGCCGTGCCGTCGGAGGGGCCGACGAGGTTGATGGGGACCGGACAGGACGCCATGAGCCGTTCCAACTCCGCCCGAGCCGCCGGAGATTGGGCCGCGCGGACGCGGCTCCCGGTGCGGCGGGCGGCCCCGGGGCGGTGGCCCGGCGGGGTGGAGGCCGGGTCGGCGGGTGGTGCGGTGACGAGGAGGAGACCGCCCACGCGGTCCGGGTGTGCGATCGCGTAGCGCGCGGCCGGTGCGGCGGTGGTCAGGTGGGTGATCAGGACGGGCCGGGTCTCGACCGGGGCGAGGAGGGCGGCGAGCCAGGTCTCGTCCTGGGCCGGGGTGCCGGCGGTGCGGCCGGTCCCGGGGAGGTCCGCGGCGAGGACGGGGGCGGGGAGGCGGGTCGTGACGTCCTGCCAGGTGGCGGTGTCCGTGCCCGGTCCGCGGAGCAGGACGTGACCGGGGTGCCGGCGCTCGCCGTCGAGGTAGGTGCGGATCCCGGCGACGTCGGCGAACCCGCCCGTCGCCGGGAGGGCGGGGGCGGCTTCGCCTTCGCCGAAGTCGTCGGCGACGAGCCGGGTGGCCCACCGGCGCAACAGCTCGTCCACGGGCGGGTGGTGGAGGCCGGCGGCGCGGGCGAGACGGTCGGCGGAGGCCGTGTCGTAGCGGTCCTCGGAGAGGAAGGTGAGGGTCTCCGGGTCGGCACCGGTGAGCGCGCGGGGCAACCGTCGGACGAGGCCGACCGGTACCCGTCCGCGGGGTGCGGGCACGCCCAGGTGGTCGGCGAGCAGGGCGACCAGCTCGGGGAGGGGCGGGGTGGCCCGGTCGAGCACGGTGTGGGTGTGGACCGGTCCGCGGTCGTGCTCCGGGACGGCGGCCAGGAACCGGGCCAGATGGTCGATCGCGACCACCGGGACGAAGGTGCGGGCCGTTCCCGGCAGCAACGGCAGGCGGCCGGACCAGAGTTGGCGGATCAGCCCGGCCAGGCCGAGGTACTGCCCGGCCTCGCCGGTGACCGAGTGGCCGATGACGCTGCTCGGATTGACCGTCGTCAGCGGTACGCCGATCCGGTCGGCCGTCACCCGGACGGCGGCGTCGCCGAGTTGCTTGGACGCCTCGTACGCGCCGAGCCGGGCGTAGAGGGCGTCGGCCTCGGCGGGCGGCAGCGGGTGGCGGGGTACGGCGTCCCGGCCGACGCGGTACCCGGAGACGTGGACCAGCCGACGCAGCCGGGGTCGACCGGCGGCCCAGTGCAGGGCGGTGAGCGCGCCGTCGACGTTGGCGGTGTGGGCCGTTGCCCGGTCGAGGCCGAAGCTGAAGCGGGCGGCCAGGTTGTGGACGTCGCGGACCTCGGCGAGGCGGGCGTCGTCCTCGGGGGTGAGCCCGAGTCCGGGGCGGGTGAGGTCGGCGGCGACGGTGGTGAGCGGGCGGTCGTCGACACCGTGTGCGCGCAGCCAGCGGCGGAGCTCGTCGGCGCGGCCGGTGCCGGTGCCGGTGGCGGTGCGGGTGTCGGGGCGGGTGTCGGGGCGGACGGTGGCGGCCGTCGGTTCGCCGCGGCCGAGGAGTTCCAGGACCAGCCAGCGGCCGAGGAACCCGGTGGCGCCCAGGACGAGGGATGTCGGCGGGGTCTGTGCAGTGCTCATGGGTGGGAGCTCCGATTCTGTAGACCGGTCTGCATATTTTTTCGATATGGGGCAGTGGTGCAGAGAGTGCAGGGGCTGCGGACCGGCCGGAGGATGAATCAGTAGACCGGTCTGCATATTTTGGCGTGAGGAGGGGCGGGGAGCAGTGGGGGCGTGACTACCGATTCAGTAGACCGGTCTGCATATTTTCTAGGCGCGCCGCCGAACCGGCCGAGCGCCGGACCGGCGTCAGCGGGCGGGTTGCGGTGCCCGGTCGGGGCGGGAGGTGATCAGGTGGCGTACGGCGTGGGACGCGTCGAGCAGCGGTTCCACGGAGCGGCGCACCTGGGCGAGCAGAACGGCACCCTCCAGCAGGGCGAGCGCCTGTCCGGCGGCGACGTCCGCCTCGGCGGGCGTGAAGCCCTCGGCCGTCAGCCGCTGCGCGAGCACGCGCTGCCAGCCCGCGTACACCTCCGCGCAGACCAGGCGCAGGCTCTCGTTGCCGCCCGCGACCTCCAGGGCGACGGTGGCGATCGGGCAGCCCTTGGTGAAGCCGGACTGTGTGAGGCGGTCGGCGAAGGCCTGGGCCAGGGCGGCGAGCACGGCTGCCGTGTCGGCGCCGTCGCGGGCGAGGGCGGCGAGCCGGTCCTCGACCTCCTGGCCGGCCTGGGTGAGCGCGGCGGCGACCAGCTGGTCCTTGCCCTCGGGGAAGTGGAAGTACAGCGACCCGCGGGGTGCTCCGCTCTCCGCCACGACCTGGTTCAGGCCCGTGCCGAAGTAGCCGTGCGCCTCGATCAGACTCCGGGTGCCGGCGATCAGCCGGGCGCGAGTCTCCTCGCCTTTGACTCCCATGCGGGAAACTGTAGACCGGTCTGCATATTTTTGTCGACGGGCTTTCGGTGTCGCAGGGTTGACGGTCCGCCGGACCGGCCGTTCCCGCCTCGCAGGTGCCCGGCCCGCCGGTTTCCCGGCCGGGCCTTGATCGCATACGGTTCCGCGCATGACAAAGAGTCACCCGTCGACCCCCGTCCCGCGCTACGACCGCACCGGGCGCACCGGCCTGATCACCGCGCTGCTCGCGTCCGCACTGGGCGTCACCACCGTCGTGCTGACCGCCCAGCACGCGGCCTCCGCCGCCCGCCCGGCGGTTGCGGAGACGGCCCCCGCGGCCCCCGCCCCCGGCGAGGTCGTCGTCGACGAGGGCTTCAACGGACCCGGCCTCCCCGTCGGCTGGACCGCCGTGGAGGGCGCCTGGAAGGTGGAGAACGGCCGCCTCGTCGGCGCCTCCACCGACTGGAACCAGCAGACCCGCATCACCTTCGGCCGCCACCTCACCGACTTCCGCATCGAGGTGACCGCCCGCTTCGAGACCGTCGTCGACGCCGCCCGCTGGACGGCCCTCGGCCTGGACGTGCCGGCCAACGGCGCCACCCCGTGGTCGATCGCCACCATGCGCTCCGGCACCACCGCCGCCAACGGTCTGGAGTTCGCCCAGCGCACCCCCGCCGACACCTGGAACGTCACCAACACCGCCGTCGCCCCCTCCGCGGCGGGCACCGGCCGCGACGTCCGGATCGCCGTCGAGGTGCACGGCACCACCGCCCGCTGGCTGTTCGACGGCCGGGAGGTCATGCGCACCACCCGGACCGCCCGCAGCGCCGACGGCGGCCAGGCCCTGCTGGTCAACGGATCGCAGGTGTCCTTCGACGACCTCAAGGTCACCGCGCTCGCCCCGGGCGCCTTCGTCCGCCAACCGGGCGCGCCGCTCACCGTGTTCGCCCACCGCGGCGCCTCCTCCGCCGCACCCGAGAACACCCTCCTCTCCGACGAGGTCGCCCGCCGGGCCGGGGCCGACTGGATCGAGAACGACGTCCAGCCCAGCCGGGACGGCGTGCCGTACGTCCTGCACGACGACACGGTGAACCGCACCACCAACGGCACCGGCCGGATCCGCGACCTGACGGCCGCCCAACTGGACGGCCTGGACGCCGGCTCCTGGTTCGCCCCGGCCGCGGCCGGCGCGCGGGTGCCGAGCCTCGCCGCCCAACTGGACGACCTGCGCGTCCGCGGCGGCAGCCTGCTGCTGGAGATCAAGGGCCCGCACACCCGCGACGAGGTCGCCCGGATCGTCCAGGACATCCGCGACCACGGCATGACCGGCCGGGTCCTGGTCCAGAGCTTCGAGGTCGACGCCCTGCGCCACACCCGCGAACTCGCCCCCGACCTGCCGCTCGCCCTGCTGCGCGGCGACCTCGACGCCGACCCGGTGGCGGTCGCCCGGGACCTCGGCCTGTCCGCCTACAACCCCGCCGACGCCGCCCTCGCGGCCCGCCCCGACGTGGTCGCGGCCCTGCACGCGGCCGGTGTCGCCGTCAACGTCTGGACCGTCGACACCGCCGCCCGCTGGAAGGCCCTGGACGCCGCCGGCGTCGACGGCGTCATCACCAACCGCCCCGCCGAGCTGGCCGGTTGGATCTCGGCCCGCCAGTAGCGGTGGGAACGACGGACGGCAGGGAGGTCCCGGTGCCCGAGGGCGACGCAAGGGCGGGCCGGACGCCCGGCGGCCGGCTCCACGTCGACTGCCGCGCCAGGCGGGGGTGGTGGCCGACGGCCGCACCGTCGACCTGACCTACGGCGACTGCCGCCTCCTCCTCGCCCTCATCGCGCAGGGCGAGGAGTTCCGCTCCCACCCGGACCTGGGCCTGCGGGTCTGGAACCACCCAGGACCACCCGGCACGACGTCGGCGTCCGAACCGCCCCCCGCTCCCGCCCACCCCTTGACGTCCCCGGCGGGGGAGGCGGACGGCGGGTCCCCGGGCCCGGACGACCCGGAGGCCGACCGGACAGCGGACGGGCCGCCCGCGGGCGCCGGGGCCGATCCGGGCGCGACGCCCCGGCCTGGCCTGCGGCGCCGCGTCTGGCCCATGGCGGTGGTCGCGCTGATCTCCCCGGCGGCAACGGCGCTCGGCCTGCTGACCGCCACGCCCGCCGACACGTCGCCCTCTTCCTGCTCCACCTCGACCGGTGTGTTCCGAAACCGGACGTCGTGCAGGCCTTGACGACGATGCACGTGGGCCGCTCCGCCGATCTGGCCGACATCCGGCGGGGGTGGCGAAGCCGGGCGGCCGGAACCAGCGGCTCCTGAACACCCTGCACGACCTCCACGACCCGGGCGCCCTCCTTCCGGCCCGAAGCCCCCCACCGGCTGGCGGTTCTGGCGCAAGGACACCAACCCGCCCTGACCGGCCGTCAGAACGTGCCGAAGCTCGCCGGCCCGGTCGGGTGGTAGGTGCCGGCGGTGACGCCGGAGGGGGTCGTACGGGTGCCCGCGAGGCGGAAGGCGGTGGGCGGGCCCGCCTCCGGGAAGAGGCGGTGGCCGGTGCCCACCCGGACGGGGGCGGTGACCAGGTGGTACTCGTCGATGACGCCGTGCGGCATCAGGGCGCGGGCGAGGGCGCCGCTGCCGTGGATCTGGATCTCGGTGTCGCCCAGCCGGTCCTTGAGCGCGGACACCTCGGCGGCCAGCCCGCCGGGGGCGGCGCCGGTGAGTACCGTGGTGTTGTGCCAGCCGGGGTCGCGCAGGGTGGTCGAGGCGACGTACTTGGGCAGTGAGTTGAGCGGGTTGGCGACCGGGTCGTCGGGGTCGGTCACCTTCGGCCAGTAGCCGACGAAGATGTCGTACGTCCGGCGGCCGAGCAGGAAGGCGCCGGCGCGGCCGATCACCTCGTTCATCAGGGCGCCGAACTCCTCGTCGGCGAACGGGAACAGCCAGCCGCCGTGGGCGAAGCCGTCCTCGCGGTCCTCGTCCGGCCCGCCGGGCGCCTGCATCACGCCGTCGAGGGTCAGGAAGGTGGTCAGGACGAGCTTGGCCATGAAGGGTCTCCCCGGGTCGGATGTCGCCCCCCGGGCACCCAAGATCCCAGACGGGCCGCCGCGGCACCGCCGCGCCACGCCGTGGCGGGCGCCCAACGGTCGACGGCGCGCGGCCCGCCACCCCCCTGCACTCCGGGGAGTGACGGGCCGCGCGGGGCGTCAGGCGACCGACACCGCGCTCCAGGCGGCGGCGACCGCCTTGTACTCGGTGCTGTTGAGGCCGTACAGGTCCTTGGCGGCGTTCAGGGACGCGGTACGCGCGCCCTTGTAGTCCGTGGTGGACGTCATGTAGACGGTCAGCGCGCGGTACCAGACGGCGGCGACCTTCTGGTTGCCGATGCCGGTGACCGTCGAGCCGTTGCAGGTCGGGCTGTTGTAGGCGACGCCGTTGACGGTCCTGGCCCCGCTGCCCTCGCTGGCCAGGTAGAACCAGTGGTTGCCGACGCCCGAGGAGTTGTGCACGTCGAGCTGGCCGACCTTGCGGCTCCAGCAGTCGGCGGAGCCGCCGTCCAGGGACGGCTTGTCGAAGCGGCGCAGCCACGGCGGGGTGGACTGGTCGCTGAACAGGTAGTCGCCCTTGTCCACCGCGTTGCCGGCGTACCACTCGACCATGGTGCCGAAGATGTCGGAGGTCGCCTCGTTGAGGCCGCCGGACTCGCCGCTGTAGCGGAGGTTGGCGGTGGCGCTGGTGACGCCGTGGGTCATCTCGTGGCCCATGGTGTCGAGGTCGACCTGCTCGGGGTCGGTGACGCCGTCGCCGTCGCCGGTCATCATGCAGAAGCAGCTGTCGGACCACTGGGCGTTGTCCCACTTGGTTCCGACGTGCACGAAGACGGTGGCGCCCTTGCCGTCGTTCTTGATGCCGCTGCGGTTGAAGGTGTTCTTGTAGTAGTCGTACGTCCAGGCGGTGTTGGCGTGGGCGTCGACGGCGGCGGTGGCGCGGTCGGTGGAGAACTTCCTCCCGTCGCCCCAGACGTTGTCGGCGTCGGTGTAGAGGGTGCCGGAGTTGGCGTTGATCGTGCCGGCGGAGGCGTTGTGCGCGTCCTTGGTGGTGTGGCCGCGCAGCGGGTCGATCAGCGCGTAGCCGCCGCCGCTCTGGGCGGTGGTGTCGATGGTGATGTCGCCGGTGTACTCGGAGTGGCCGGTGCCGGCGGCCTGGTGCTCGGAGTCGTAGGCCTCGATCTGCTCGCCGGTGGTGGCGTCGGTGACGATGACGCGGCCGGCGGGCTGGCCGTGGTCGCCGGTGCCCCGGACGGTGGTGCGCCAGGCGAGGCGCGGGGTGCCGTCGGCGGCCCAGACGACGAGCTCGGGGGTGCTGGCGGCGTCGCCGACACCGGGGGCGGCCGCCAGCGCGCGGCCGGCGGTGAGCTGGGCGGGGACCTTGGGGACGATCGTGCGGACGGCGGCGTCGTGGGCGGCCGCGCGGGAGGAGTCCTTGAGCCGGCCGCGGGCGTCCTGGTGGACCACCAGGTCGCCGCCGACCACGGGCAGGCCGAGGTAGGTGCGGTCGAAGCGCACGTGCTGGGTGCCGTCGGCGTCGAGCACGACGTCCTTGACGACCAGGTCCTGGCCGTCGGCGAAGCCGAAGACCGCGGCGTTGCGGGCGACGTTGGCCCGGGCCTGGGCGATCGCGCCGTCGCGGCCGGTGGGGGCGGCCGAGGCGGTGCCGGCGGTGACGGTGGCGGCGATCAGCGCGGCGGTGGCGGCTATGGCTCCGGCCGCGAGACGGCGGCGAGAAGAGGAGGAGGGGCTCACTCTGACTCCAGTCGGGGATGCTGCGGGGTGCAGCGATGAGGGATGCGAAGAGATTGACGGTGATCAGTCAGTCAGAGCTAGAGTCGGCGTCGGATTTTTGCCAAGTTGTGTCCTGTACTGATCAAGAGTGATCGGTTGTGAGCGGCCTGTTTACGCTCGTGCCATGACGACCCCCCAGCCCTCGCCCGTCGACCTCCACTGGAGGGGCGAGTTCACCGACCGTGAGCTCGACACCCTGCACGCCGCCGCCTTCGGTGACCCGCACGACCCCGCCGCCCCCGCCACCGCCCCGGCCCACCCCGCCGCCGAGGCCGTTCCCACGCCCTGGCGCGCCCGGCTGGAGCGCCACAGCCTCGGCTGGGTCTGCGCCCGCCCCGCCCCGGACGGCCCGCTGCTCGGGTTCGTCAACGTCCTCTGGGACGGCGGCGTCCACGCCTTCCTCCTCGACACCGCCGTCGCCCCGGCCGCCGGTCGCCGCGGCCTCGGCACCCGGCTGGTCGCCGCGGCCGCCGACAACGCCCGCGCGGCCGGCTGCGACTGGCTGCATGTCGACTTCGAACCCCGGCTGCGCGCCTTCTACCTCGACGCCTGCGGCCTCCGCCCCACCGACGCCGGCCTGCTCCGGCTCTGACCCCCGCCCCCCGCCCGACCCCCGTCCGATCCCCGCTCGATCCCAAGCCCCGACCCCCGGACAGCCCTTAAGCTCGCGGGATGGACGGATGGGTGGGGGCCTGGACCGGCGGACGGCGAGCCGTACACGTCGGCAACGTCGCCGACTTCAACGAGCAGTTCGTCGACGAGCGCGAGCACCGGCCGCAGGACCCCGACCGGCGCGCACGCCGCCTGCGGCAGGCGCACCACTACGCGGGCCTGGCCGTCGCCTACGGGCCCGACCCCGCCGCGCTGGTGCTGCCCGCCGAGGTCGACCGGGCCTGGATCGACCTGCTCGCCCGCGAACTCGACTGGGGCCCGGTCGAGTCGTACGCCGGCATCGCCCCCGGCCGCACGGTGGCCCGCGCGCTCGCCGACCGCCCCGCGCTGGCCGAACGGCTCGCCGGCGCCCCCGGCCCGGTGCTGCACTGGGGCCGTACCGCCGACCTCGGCGACGGGCCGGAACTGGCCGCCGTGCGCCGCTACGAGTCCAAGGCCGCCGCGCACGAGCTGTTCACCGCCCTCGCCCCCGGCCACCCCGAGGTCCGGGTGCCCCGCCAGGAGCACGCAGACACCCACCGCCGCGCCGCCCGGCGGCTGGCCGCCCGGGCCGCCCGGGGACTCGCCACCGTCCTCAAGTCCCCGTACGGCGTGGGCGGTTACGGCACCGCCGTGATCACCCCGCAGCACGTCCTGGCGGCCGGCGGCGCCCGGGCGCTGCTGCGCCGCCTGGTCCGCGAGGACGCGCTGCCGCCCGGCGGCGACCTGCTGCTGGAGGAGTACGTGGACGGCGGCCCGGCCGGCTCGGACCGGCTGCGCGACCTCACCTTCGACGCGGTGATCGGCGCCGACGGGCGGGTGCACCCGGTCGGGGTCGGCGAGATGGCCGTCGACGGGACCCGCTACCAGGGTGTGACGGTCGGCCCGGGCACGGTGCCGCCCGGCGCCGCGGCCGCCGCCGAACGGTTCGGGCTCGCGGTGGGGGAGCGGCTGGCCGCCGCCGGCCACCGCGGCTGGTTCGACGTCGACTTCGTCACCGACCGGGACCGCCGGCTCGCGCCGACCGAGGCCAATCTGCGGCTCACCGGCCCGGCGGTCGCCTTCGTGCTGCGCCACCGCCTGGACGAGGTGCGCGGCCCCGGCCACCTGGTCCGCACCCTGGACGCCATGCCGCTGGGCGCCCGCCTCTCCCAGGAGGCGCTCTTCGGGCACCTGGAACAGCTGCGCCCGCGCTGCGCGCGGCTCGGCGTGACCGTCCTGCCGCTGATCGTGACGGCCTGCCACGAGCCGGAGCCCGCCGTCGGTCTGGCGCTGGCGGCGCGCGGCGAGCGCGCCGCCGAGGCGCTGGACGCGGCACAGGCCCTGCTCGGGGCGGCCCACCACGCGCTGGGGCGGATGTTCGAGGCCCTGCGCTGACGGACCGGCGAAACGCGGTCGGCGTCGCCAGCCGGCGGGGCCGGGTCAGCGGAGCCGGGTCAGCGGGGCCGGGTCAGCGGAGCCGCTTCGGCTGCCAGCAGAGGAAGCGCACCACGACCGCCGCCGAGACCATCAGCGCGATGTTGAACACGTAGACCAGCCACACCTCGGTGGCCAGGACCGAGCGGTCGGCGGTCCGGTACAGGTTGTCCTGCGGCCACCACGAGGCCAGCAGCCAGAACACCGAGAGGTGCGCGGCGACCGAGAGCCCGACCGGCCGCCCGAACCGGGCCGTCACCGCGGCCCCGAAGAGCAGCCAGGTCACGCCGAGCCCGAACGAGGTCCACTCGAAGAGGTGGAGCACGCGGAAGAAGGCGTCGTACGGCTCCGGCACCGCCGAGATGTCCGTCGACCCCGGCCAGAGCTTCCTGGTGAGCAGGCAGGCGACGTACGCGACGGGCAGTCCGACGATCACCGCGCCGCAGCCCAGGAAGGTCTCCGTTCCCGCGGTGTCCCCGGACCGGCCGCCGCCGCCCTTGCCGCGGTACCCCTTCCCGCCGCCCGCCCGGCGCGGCGCCGCGTGGTCGGCCGGGGCGGGCAGCGGCAGCGCGTCCCGGTCGAGCTTTCCGGCCCGGGTGCGCGGCAGGTCGGGCACCGGCACCACGGCGGCGGGCGCCCCGCCCTTCGGCAGCCGGGCGCCCAGGTAGGCGGAGAGCGACCAGCCGTCGGTGTCCGGCGCGCCGGGCTCGGTGACCGCGTACCCGACCAGCTCGCGCCGGCCGCGCGCCACCTCCAGCTCGACGACGGCCGCCTCCCGCACCCCGGGATGCCCGCGCAGCTCGGCCTCGGCGCGGGCCGCGAGGCGCACCCGGGCGACCACGGCGGCGGACCCCGCCGGGTCGGCGGGCCCGACCACGCCCGCCGCCCGGGCGACGAACCGCAGGGTGCCGTCCTCGGCGAGGCGCCCGAGGTCGCCGGTGCGCAGCACCCGCCCGTCCGGGTCGAAGTCCGCCCGGACGAAGCGCCGCGCGGTCTCCTCGGGGCGGCCCGGGTAGCCCCGGCCGAGGCCCGGTCCGGCGAGGGCGATCTCGCCGACCGCCCCGGCCCCGACCGGGCGGCCGTCCGGGCCGAGGACATGCACCCGGGCGCCGGGGAACGGCACGCCGACCACCGACAGCGAACCGCTGTCCGGCACCTCGTCGACGCCGCGCACCTCGAAGTACGTGCTGTCCACGGCGGCCTCGGCCAGTCCGTAGACGTTCACCACCCGGGTGCGGTGGCCGAGCAGCCGCCGCATGGCCAGGTGCTCGTCCAGCCACCACTTCTCGGCGCCGACGGTGAGCAGCCGCAACCCGGGCAGCGCTCCCTCGCTGCCGGCCGGCCCGGCCGCGGCGAGGTGGGCGGCGAGCCGGCGCGCGGTGCGCACGTTCAGTTCCAGCAGGGTGATCCGCTCGGCGGCCACCAGCGCGGGCAGGTCGGCGATGTCGGCGCCGCGGTCCAGGGTGAGGTCGCGCGGGGCGAGGACCAGGGTGGCGCCCGAGCACAGGGCGCGCACCCAGTCGGCCGTGAAGACGTCGAACTCCAGGCTCGCGGCGCTCAGGATCCGGTCGGCGGGCGTGAGGCCGTAGACCTGGCGCCAGCCGTGGTGCACGGCCAGCAGGTTGCGGTGCTCGACCACCGCGCAGCGGGGCGCGCCGGTGGTGCCGGAGGTGGTGAACACCACCGCCGCGTCCTCCGGCCCGATCGCCACCGGCGGCGGTCCACCGGATCCGTCGAGGCCGGCGGCCGAGTCCAGGCAGACCAGCGCCCGG
Source organism: Kitasatospora sp. NPDC057692 (assembly GCF_042799475.1). Lineage (NCBI taxonomy): Bacteria > Bacillati > Actinomycetota > Actinomycetes > Kitasatosporales > Streptomycetaceae > Kitasatospora > Kitasatospora sp. NPDC057692. The sequence goes on from NZ_JBHVIV010000084.1 coordinate 25,423, forward strand.
GCGCCGGCGTCGGCCAGCCGGATCCGGTGGCCCTCCTCGGTGACCACCAGGACCGGGGAGGCCTCGTCGAGCACGTGCCGCAGCAGCGCGTCCGGTGCGCCCGGCTCCACCGGCACGTACGCGGCACCGGCCTTCAGCACGGCGAGCAGGGCGACGTACACCTCGGTGCCCCGGCCGAGCGCCACCGCGGCCCGGTCGCCCGGGCCGAGTCCGAGGGCGGCCAGGTGGCGGGCCAGCCGGTCGGCCCGCTCGTCCAGCTCACCGTAGGTCAGCTCCCGCCCCGCCCACCGGACGGCGACCGCCCCGGGGGCGCGCCGCGCGTGCTCCTCGAACCGGCCGGGAAGCGTCCCGGCCCGCCCGGTGCCCACCTCGACCGGCTCGTACGTCCCCGCCATGCCCACCGCCCCCTCCGACCCCGCCGCGACCTCGCCGCCATCCGTCCGCCATCCGTCCGCGGTCCGACCCGGACCGGTGCTCGCACCCGCACCGAGCCGAGCCCGTTCCGCACCGCTTCCACGCTCCCGGGCCCCGCCCCGGTTCCGCGACCGGACCCTCCGATCCTGCCGCCAACTCCCGTCCGGGAACAGGGGCGTGCGGCGGCGCTCCGAAGCGGTGCCGGTGTCCACCGCTCGGACACCCGGACCGCCCTCCGGGTGAACGGTTGTACTCTGCACGCGGACGGTCGGCGCCGGCCCGTCCGGTGCGGCGCCGTGTCCGTGACCCTGCCCGTCACCCCGCCCGGCACCGGACCCGTGGAGGACCGCCCGCATGAGCACGCCCGACCCACGCACCCCGTCCGACCCGCGCGCCACCGAGCCGGCCACCGGCGGGCCCGGCGGGGAACCGCTGCCGCTGCTGCGCACCCGGGCCGTCGACGTCGTCCGGGACGGGCGCCACCTGCTGCGCGGGATCGACCTCGCCATCCGCCCCGGGGAGCACTGGGCGCTGCTCGGCCCCAACGGCGCCGGCAAGTCCACCCTGCTCGCCCTGCTCGGCGCCGTCTCCCACCCCACCCGCGGCGAGGTGGACGTGCTCGGCCGCCGGCTCGGCCGGGTCGACATCCGAGAGCTGCGCGCCCACCTCGGCCACGTCAACCCGCGCCACCCGCTGCGCTCGCCGCTGACCGTCCGCGAGGTGGTTCTCACCGGTATGACCGGCACCATCGAGCCGGACCTGCACCGCAAGCCCACCCCGGAGGAGCTGGACCGGGCCGAGCAGCTGATCGACACCCTCGGCATGACGGCTTCCGCGGAGTCGGCGTGGACGACCCTCTCGCAGGGGGAGCGGGGCCGGGTGCTGATCGCCCGCGCGCTGATGCCCAGTCCGCGGCTGCTGCTGCTCGACGAGCCCGCCACCGGGCTCGACCTGACCGCCCGGGAGCTGCTGCTGGACAGCCTGGACCTGCTGCGCCACCAGCACCCGGAGCTGGCCAGCGTGCTGGTCACCCACCACCTGGAGGAGCTGCCGGAGTCCACCACGCACGCGCTGCTGCTGCGCGGCGGGGAGACGGTCGCGGCCGGGCCGGTGGACGCGGTGATGACCACCGAGCTGGTGAGCGCCACCTTCGGGCACCCGATCCGGATCACCCGGCACGAGGGCCGCTGGACCGCCCGGGCCGCCGCCCGGCGCACCCCGGAGGCCTGAGCCCGGTCCGGTCTCGGAACCGGGCCGGAACCGGTGACAGAAACCGGTGACAGAAACCGGGGGCGGAACCGTGGCACTGAAGGAGCGCGCACCGGCGGTGCGCGCTCCTTTACCACTTCTTTGCCCTCTTCGCCACGCCCGTACGCGCCCCCGGTGGCCGGAAATCGTCGGTGGACCGACCGCCGGGACGCCCCGGGGCCGCTCCCACCTGCACCGTTTCGTGACCGACCCCGGTGTAGACGGCAAAATCCGATATCCCTAAGGTATGCCTTAGCTAAGTGGGTGGCGGGTCGCCGACGGCGTCATCGCCCCCACCCGTGCTGAGCCCTGCCCTGATGTGCCCTGCCCTGATTCGCCCTGCCCACCGCTGGAGCCCTCATGCCCGCCCGTCGTTCCACCGCAGCCACGCTGCTCACCCTCGCCGTGGCGACCGCCGCACTGGCCGGCTGCTCGAAGAAGGACGACAAGGCCGGGGCCGACGCCATCAAGGTGAACGCCACCGACACCGCCTGCGAGGTCTCGACGACCACCTTCCCGGCCGGTCACGTCGCGTTCGACATCGCCAACAAGGGCTCGAAGGTCACCGAGGTCTATGTCTACGCCGCCGGCGACAAGATCGTCACCGAGCGCGAGAACATCGGCCCGGGCACCAAGACGACCATCAACGCCGAGATCAAGGCCGGCAGCTACGAGATCGCCTGCAAGCCGGGCATGGTCGGCGACGGCATCCGCCAGAAGATCACCGTCACCGGTGACGGCGGCTCGGCCGCCCCGGCCGACCCGCGGCTGACCGCCGCCGTCGCCGCCTACCGCGCCTACGCCCAGGAGCAGGCCGACGCCACCATCCCGGCCGTCGAGGCCTTCGCGGCCGCGGTCAAGTCCGGCGACCTGGAGAAGGCCAAGGCCCTCTACGCGCCGTCGCGCACCGGCTGGGAGCGCACCGAGCCGGTCGCCGAGAGCTTCGGTGACGTCGACCCGAAGACCGACGCCCGCGAGGACGGCCTGGAGCCGGGCCAGGAGTGGACCGGCTGGCACAAGCTGGAGAAGTCGCTGTGGGCCGACGCCGCCATCGGTGACGCCGAGAAGAAGCTCGCCGACCAGCTGGTCGCCGACCTGAAGGACTGGCAGAAGAAGATCCCCGAGGCGGAGATCACCGCGACCAGCATGGCCAACGGTGCCAAGGAACTGCTGGACGAGGTCGCCACCGGCAAGGTCACCGGCGAGGAGGAGCGCTACAGCCACACCGACCTGGCCGACTTCGCCGCCAACGTCGAGGGCGCCAAGAAGGCCTACGAGCTGCTGAAGCCGGTCGCCTCGGAGAAGAACGCCGAGCTGGCCAAGACGCTGGACTCCGAGTTCGCCGCGATCGAGACCCTGCTCGCCAAGTACAAGCAGGCCGACGGTACCTACACCACCTACGACAAGGTCGCCGAGACCGAGCGCAAGAGCCTGTCCGACGCCGTCAACTCGCTGGCCGAGCCGCTGTCGAAGCTGGCCGCCGCGGTGGTCGTGAAGTAACGCCCGCCGCCCGGTGCGCCCGCCCCCGGCGCGCACCGGGCACCGCGCCACCGCGCACCGCATCCGACCTCCGCCGTGGCGGCCCCCGTGGCCGCCACGGCATCCGCGAGTCCAGTACAGAAGGGTCCACCGCCCATGGACGCCGAGAACCAGCAGCAGAGCGGGACGCCGGCCGACACCGCCGCCACCGCGGACACCACCGCCGACCGCACCTCGGTCAGCCGCCGCGCCGTGATCGGCTGGGCCGGTGCCGGGGTCGCGCTGGGCGCGGCCGCCGTCGGCTCGGTCGCCGCCGCCACCCGCCAGGACGGGGACACCCCGGCCGCCCCGGCCGCGGCCACCGCCGACATCCCCTTCTACGGTGACCACCAGTCCGGCATCGCCACCCCGGTCCAGGACCGGCTGCACTTCGCCGCCTTCGACGTCTCCGCGAGCGCCACCCGCGAGTCGCTGGTCAAGATGCTGAAGGAGTGGACCAAGGCCGCCGCCGCGATGACCGGCGGCCGCGAGGTCGGCAGCGGCGCGGCCAGCGGCCTGCCGGAGGCGCCGCCGGACGACACCGGCGAGGCCCTGGGCCTGCCGGCCTCCCGGCTCACCCTCACCATCGGCTTCGGTCCGAGCCTGTTCGAGAAGGACGGCGTGGACCGCTTCGGCCTCGGGGCGAAGCGGCCCGAGGCCCTGATCGATCTGCCCAGGTTCAAGGGCGACAACCTCGACCCGCAGCGCAGCGGCGGAGACCTGTGCGTCCAGGCCTGCGCCGACGACCCGCAGGTCGCCGTGCACGCGATCCGCAACCTGGCCCGGATCGGCATGGGCACCGTCAACATCCGCTGGTCGCAGCTGGGGTTCGGGAAGACCTCCTCCACCACCCCGGACGCCCAGACCCCGCGCAACATGATGGGGTTCAAGGACGGCACCCACAACATCGCCGGGACCGACACCGCCAAGCTGGCCGAGCACGTCTGGGTCGCCACCGGCGAGGGCCCGGAGTGGATGACCGGCGGCTCCTACCTGGTCGCCCGCCGGATCCGGATGCACATCGAGACCTGGGACCGCACCTCGCTCAAGGAGCAGGAGGACGTCTTCGGCCGCACCAAGGGCGAGGGCGCGGCGTACGGGCGGACCAAGGAGCACGAGGACCCGGACCTCAAGGCGATGCCGCAGGACGCGCACGTCCGCCTCGCCCACCCGGACTCCAACGACGGGCACATGATCCTGCGCCGCGGCTTCTCCTTCACCGACGGCACCGACGGCCTCGGCCGGCTCGACGCGGGCCTGTTCTTCCTGGCCTACCAGCGGGACAGCCGCAAGGCCTTCGTCCCGCTCCAGCAGCGGCTCGCGGCCTCCGACGCGCTGAACGAGTACATCCAGCACGTCGGTTCGGCCCACTTCGCCTGCCCCGCGGGCGTCCGCAAGCCCGGCGAGTGGTGGGGCCAGGCCCTGTTCGGCTGAGTCCGACCCCCCCACCCGTCTCGCCCGTACCACCTCTTCACCCCCCAGGAGCCAGCGTGTTCGCCAACTACCTGATCGGCCTGCGCGAAGGACTCGAAGCCAGCCTGGTCGTCTGCATCCTCATCGCCTACCTGGTCAAGACCGGCCGCAAGGACCGGCTGCCCCCGGTCTGGGCCGGCGTCGGCGTGGCCGTCGCGCTCAGCCTGGCCTTCGGCGCCGTGCTGCAGTTCGGCTCGACCCAGCTCAGCTTCGAGGCCCAGGAGGCGCTCGGCGGCACGCTGTCGGTCATCGCCGTCGGTCTGGTCACCTGGATGGTGTTCTGGATGCGCCGCACGGCCCGGCACCTGAAGACCGAGCTGCACGGCAAGCTGGACGCCGCCCTCGCGATGGGCACCGGCGCCCTGGTGCTCACCGCCTTCCTGGCGGTGGGCCGGGAGGGGCTGGAGACCGCGCTGTTCATCTGGACCGCGGTGCAGGCCACCTCGGACGGCTACAACCCGATCATCGGCGCGGCGCTCGGCCTGCTGACCTCGGTGGTGCTGGGCTGGCTCTTCTACCGCGGCGCGCTCAAGATCAACCTGGCCAAGTTCTTCACCTGGACCGGCGCGATGCTGGTCGTGGTCGCCGCCGGCGTGCTCGCCTACGGCGTGCACGACCTCCAGGAGGCCGGCTGGCTGGGCGGCCTGGACAAGATCGCCTTCGACATCAGCAGCACCATCCCGAAGGACAGCTGGTACGGCACCCTGCTCAAGGGCGTGTTCAACTTCCAGCCGGACCCGACGGTCTTCCAGCTGGCCGTCTGGGAGGCCTACCTGGGCCCGGTGCTGACCGCCTTCCTGGTCGGCACCGCGGGCGGTGGCCCGGCCAAGCCGGTCGCCCCGAAGCCGGATGCCGCCAAGTCGGCCGCCTGAGCGAACACTTCGCGCCGCCGGCGCACCCGCGCGACCCTCCAGAACGCCCCGTCCGGCCACCCGCCGGGCGGGGCGTTCGGCGTTCCCGGCGGGCCGGCCGATGCCGCACCTGACAGCCGGTCAAAAAGTTCACCTCCTGGATCTACCCGCGTAAACCCCTTGGCCCCCATCCTGGTTGGCAGCCCGGGCCGGTTCCCGCCCGGGGGCTTTCCCCTGCCCTCCTCGACCCAGGAGTCCCCCGCATGTCCGCGATGTCCGCCATATCCGCGCCCCGCCGCGCCGTGGCCGCCGCCTTCGGCGCCCTGCTGCTCGCCCTCGCGACCCTGCTGACCGGCGCCGGCACCGCCCAGGCCGCCCTGCCGACCCCGGTCTCCGCCGCCACCGCCCGCGGCTACCTCGCCGCGATCGCGGTGACCGCCGAGTCCCACACCACCACCTACGACCGTGCGCTCTTCCCGCACTGGATCACCGTCTCCGGCACCTGCAACACCCGCGAGACGGTCCTCAAGCGGGACGGCAGCAACGTCGTCACCGACGCCAACTGCGCCGCCGTCAGCGGCAGCTGGTTCTCGGTCTACGACAACGTGACCACCACCAGCGCCTCGACCTTCGACATCGACCACCTGGTGCCGCTCGCCGAGGCCTGGCGCTCCGGCGCCTGGGCCTGGACCACCGCCCAGCGCCAGGCCTTCGCCAACGACCTGACCCGCCCGCAGCTGGTCGCCGTCTCCGCGAGCTCCAACCGCTCCAAGGGCGACCAGGACCCGGCCAACTGGCTGCCGCAGGCCTCCTACCGCTGCACCTACGCCCGCGCCTGGGTCCAGGTGAAGTACTACTACGGCCTCTCCGTCGACAGCGCCGAGAAGAGTGCCCTCTCCTCGATCCTCAACGGCTGCTGAGGAAACGTTCGCTCTCGGTGATGCACCGGCGCCCCACCGTCACCGCCGGGGCGCCGGTGCCCCGTTGACCCCCCGCACTCCCTGCGTATCCGAACGAATCGGCGGCGGATTTCCCTGTCTGCGCGGCGCGAATGGGCCTACCGTGGAGGAAGAGAACGTCTCGACGTGGGAGTGTGGTCGAGATGGGGACCCCGGCGGACGAACGGTCCGAGCGGTTACCGGAGCGGCGGAAGAGGCAGCGATCGGCATGGCGCGAGCGCGTCCTGGCCCGGGTCGCGTACCTTGAGGCACAGCTCGACCACCAGCTGTGCACCGCCGCCGACTGCGGGTGCCGGACCTGCCGGGGCGAGAAGGCCCGGAGCGGGGTGTGCGCCAAGGACGACTGCCGGCGCCGCGAGCTGATCGAGGGCGCCAGCGCCTGTCTGGCGAAGGCCTCCGCGGCGGCCACCGAACGGCACGGCCGGCTGCGCCGCCTCTGGTCCGGCGCCACCGCGCTCGAAGGCAGCTGGTCGAACGTCCGCTCCGCCGACGTCCTGCTCCTGGAAGTCGTCCCGGCCGAGTCGTTGCCGGCCCGCGCCGTCGACGTCTTGGCGGTGGCGCGGCTGCACCTGGGCAGGAAGGACCTGCGCACCGCCGCGCTCGCCGCACGGGTGGGCTCGAAGGACAAGCCGGTCGGCGAGGCGGACCGGAGCCTGCTGGTGCGCACCCTCGACGCCGCGTACGCGGCGCTCGACGCGGAGTACGCGCGGGTGCGCAGCCTGCGCAACATCCTCTGGGCCGCCAGTGCCTGCGTCATGCTCGGCGTGATGAGCCTGGCCGTCTTCGGCTGGTTCTTCCCCACGTCCATGAGCCTCTGCTTCAGCCCGGTCCCCACCTCGCCGCCCGCCCAGGCCCCCTCCTTCGCCCTGCCCGGCCCGTCGAGCGTCCGGATGGTGGTCTGCCCGTCCGGGGAGTACCCGTGGGTCTGGACCAAGCCGATTCCGGGTGACTACGCTTCACGTCTGGACATCATCACCGTCGAGGTCGCCGGACTGGCCGGCGCCGCGCTCACCGTGATCGGCTCGCTGCGCCGGATCCAGGGCACCAGCGCGCCGTTCATGCTGCCGCTCGCGGCGGCGGCGCTGAAGTTCCCGACCGGAGCGCTGACCGCCGTGATGGGACTGCTCCTGATCAGGGGCGCGTTCGTCCCCGGCCTGAGCGACCTCGACAGCCGCGCCCAGGTGCTCGCCTGGGGCGTCGCGTTCGGCGCCGCGCAGCACCTCGTGACCAGATTCGTGGACATCCGGGCCCAGAGCACGCTGGACGACGTCGGCAAGCCGCCGGGCGACGCCGCCCCGGGGGACCGGTCCGCCCAGTCGCGCGCCCCGTCCGACCTGAAAACCTGAGCCACAGCGCCCGACAGCACGGCGCCCGCCGGGAGTGATCCCGGCGGGCGCCGCGTGTTCGGGGCGGTGGGCGGTGGCTACTCGCCCTGGTGGCTACTCGCCCTTGATCGCGCCCAGGATGTCCATCCGGGCCGCGCGGCGGGCCGGCCAGAGGGCGGCGAGCAGGCCGATCACGGCGGCGGCGGCCAGGAAGAAGGCGGTCTTCCCGGGCGGGACCACCAGGGTGATGTTCTTGAACGAGTCCGCCAGGGTGCGGGTGCCGGCCCAGGCGGTGACGATGCCGAGCAGGACGCCGACCACGCCGCCGAACAGCGCGATCATCAGCGACTCCAGCCGGACCATCCGGCCGATGCCGCGGCGGTCCAGGCCGATCGCCCGCAGCATGCCGATCTCCCGGCGGCGCTCGAACACCGACATCGCCATGGTGTTGATGACGCCCAGCACCGCGACCACCACGGACATGCCCAGCAGGCCGTACATGATGTTCAGCAGGGCGGTCACCAGCTGGCTGTTCTCCGCCTTGATGTCCTTCTCGCCCTTGACGCTGATCAGCGGGTTGCCGCCGGTGGCGTCGCGCAGCGCCTGCTTGAGCTCGGGGGTCGCGCCGTCGGCGCCCTTGACCAGGACCTTCTGCAGGCCGGAGCCGGCGGCGGCGTGCGAGCCGACCACCTGCTCGGGGGCGATGATCCCGGCGACCTCGGTGTTCTGCTCGACCAGGCCGCCGACGGTCAGGGTGCCGCGGCTGCCGTCGGGGTAGGTGATGTCGAGCGTCGAGCCGACCGCCAGGCCGTTGCGCTCGGCGTAGCCGGTGGTGGCGAGCAGCTTGCCCTGCTTGAGGGAGTCGGCGGCGCCGGCGGTGACCTTGAGGTCGATCAGCTGGTCGAAGGTGGTGGCGTCCACGGCGGTCAGCCGGGTGGTGTCGCCGTCGGCGACGGCCTTCACCGGAACCTCGCGCACCGCGCTGATCATGGTGACCCCGGCCGTCTTGGCGATCTGGCCGGAGACCTCGGGGGAGAGCATGGAGAAGTTCTCCATGGCGACGGCGTAGTCAGCCTTCAGATCGACCTCGGTGGCCTCGTCGACGGCCTTGTTCACCGAGGCGCCGACCACGGTCAGCGCGGTGATCAGGGTGACGCCGATGGTGAGCGCGGAGGCGGTGGCGGCGGTGCGGCGCGGGTTGCGCACGGCGTTCTCGCGTGCCAGCTTGCCGGGCGTGCCGAACAGCTTGCGCAGCACCGGGGCGAACAGCGCGATCATCGGGCGGGACAGCAGCGGGGTGAGCACGAAGACGCCGATCATCAGCGCGCCCGCGCCGAGGGCCACCAGGTTGACCTCCTTGGCGGCCGCGCCGCCGAGCAGGGCGGCGACGCCGGCCGCGGCGAAGAACAGTCCGATGATGTTCCGCACCAGCAGGGACTTCTGGGTGGCCGGCTGCTCGGCCGAGCTCATCGCGGCGACCGGGGCGATCCGGGAGGCGCGCAGCGAGGGCAGCCAGGCGGCGAGCACGGTGACGACGGTGCCGACGAGGATCGAGGCGATCACCGTGGACGGGGCGATCACCAGCGGGCCGGTGGGCATGCCGGTGTCCAGCGAGCCGATCACGGACTGCAGCCCGGCGGCGATGCCGATGCCGGCGACCAGGCCGCCGATCGAGGCGGTCAGGCCGACCAGCACGGCCTCGGCCAGCACGGAGAGGGTGATCTGCTTGCGGCTGGCGCCGACGGCGCGCAGCAGGGCCAGTTCCTTGGTGCGCTGGGCGACCAGCATGGTGAAGGTGTTGGCGATGATGAAGACGCCGACGAAGAGCGCGATGGCGGCGAACATCAGCAGGGCGGTGGACATGCCCTTGGTGCCGGCCTCGATCATCCGGTCCTGCTCGTCGGCGAGTTCGCGGCCGGTGCGGGCCTCCAGGTCGTCGGAGGCGGGCAGGGTCTGCTTGACGGCGGCGAGCAGCGCGGTGTCGTCGGCGCCGGGCTTGCCCTTGACGTCGATCTCGGCGAACCGGCCCGGGGCCAGGTAGAGCTGCTGGGCGGTGGCGGTGTCGAAGGCGGCGAGCGAGCCGCCGGAGAGCACCCGCGGGTCGTTGGTGGTCACGGTGCCTGTGAGCTTGAGCTCCATGACCGGCCCGTTGATGGCGACGCGCACGGTGTCGCCGACCTTGTAGCCGCCCTTCTCGGCGGTCTTGGCGTCCAGGGCCACCTCGTCGGAGGTCCGCGGGCCGCGGCCGTCGACCAGCGGGTAGCGCGGGTCGGTACCGTCGGCGCCCGGCACGTAGTTGGTGCCGGTGGTGGAGAAGCCGTTGCCGATCAGCGCGCCCTTGCGGTCGGCGATGCCGGCGAAGCCGCTGACCACGCCGCGGGCCTCGGCGGCGCCGGGCAGCCCGGCGATCGCCTTGCGGGTGTCCTCGGTGAGGGAGGGGCCGCCGGAGGTCCGGTCGCCGTTGTCGTACCCCTTGCTGACGGCGGCGCCGTCGCTGACGGTGACGGCGATGTCGGTGTAGCTCTTGGCGCTCTGGGAGCGCATGGCGTTGCCGAAGGTGTCGGTGAAGACGAGGGTGCCGGCCACGAAGGCGGTGCCGAGGAGGACGGCGAGCGCCGTCATCAGCAGTCGGGCCTTGTGGGCCAGCACGTTGCGCAGTGCGGTGCGGTACATGGGAGGGAGTCAGTCCTGGGGGTCGTGGGGACGGCGGCCGGTTCGGGGCCGGGGCGGTCGGCCGGCGCGGGGCGTCAGCTGGTGCGGCCCTTGGCGTCGAAGCGGCGCATGCGGTCCAGGACGGCGTCCGCGGTGGGGTTCGGCAGTTCGTCGACGATGCGGCCGTCGGCGAGGAAGACGACGCGGTCGGCGTAGGAGGCGGCGACGGGGTCGTGGGTGACCATGACGACGGTCTGGC
>NZ_JBHVIV010000085.1:0-35791 GCF_042799475.1 Kitasatospora sp. NPDC057692
GCCCCGCGGGCCCGGCCGAACGGCCCGCCGGAGCCCTGGCCCGCCGCGCCGCCCGGCACGGGACCCGGGCCGGTGGCCGCGCCGCGCACGGCCAGCTCGCTCAGCCGCTCGTGCAGCGCGGCCGCCCCGGGACGCTCGGCGGGCTCCTTGGCCAGGCAGGCCCGGATCAGCGGCGCCAGCTGCGGCGGCACCGCCGCCAGGTCGGGCTCCTCGTGGACGACGCGGTAGAGCATGACCTCGGAGGAGGCCCCGGAGCCGAACGGGGTGTCGCCGGTGAGCGCGTACGCGAGGGTCGCGCCGAAGGCGAAGACGTCGGTCGCGGGCGTGACGGCTGCCCCGCGGACCTGCTCGGGGGCGAGGAAGCCGGGCGAGCCGACGGCGGTGCCGACGTGGGTGAGCGTGCTGGCACCGCGCGACCAGGCGATGCCGAAGTCGATGATCCGCGGCCCGCGCGGCGACAGCAGGATGTTGGACGGCTTGAGGTCGCGGTGGACGACGCCGGCCTCGTGCACCTTGACGAGCCCGTCGGCGAGCGCGGCCCCGATCCGGGCGACCTCGGGCCAGCCGAGCGCCCCCTCGTCGCCGACCCGCTTGTACAGCGACGGCCCGGGGACGTACGCGGTGGCCAGCCAGGGCCGGTCGGCCTCGATGTCGGAGCCCATGACGCGGGCGGTGCAGCCGCCGCGGATCCTGGAGGCGGCGGCGATCTCGCGGGCGAAGCGGGTGCGGAACTCGACGTCCTCGGCCAGCTCGGACCGGATCAGCTTGAGCGCGACGCGCTGCCCGCGGCGGTCGGACCCGAGGTACACCACGCCCATGCCGCCGGCCCCCAGCCGTCGGTGCAGGCGGTACGGCCCGACGATGCGGGGGTCCTCACGCCTCAGCCGCATCATCGCCATTCTCGTTTCCCCGTCAGACTGTGGGTGAGGCCCCGTCGGATGGGGCGTCGTCAGTTCCTGTCTGGCACAGCTTACGGACTGCCCGCTGCGGTGTGCTGATACGCAACACCTGAAGCCACCGTCCGATTGTCGGATCTTGGACTGTCGTCCCGGTGGTGCGCCGCCGAATCGTTTCTCGGGGTCCCCTCTCAGGGTTCCCCCTGGGACCGGATCGCGGACGTCTCCCCCTGCGGTAGTACTCCCCAGGTCGGATCGTCATCCTCCGGGAGGCCCGGAGAACAGTACGACGGCATGACGCCCGCCAACCCCCTCCCGCCGTACCGTTGTTCTCAGCGGTGGACGGGGAGCTCGTCCCCCGAGGTAAGCCGTCCACCGCGTCCACGTGCACCACCGTCCATCCACCGGCCGAGCTCAGCAAGAGGAGTCAAGGGCATGGCACCGCAGCCCATGGGATCCACCTCCCGCCGCCGTCGGCCGGCCTTCACCCAGCCCGGCGCCGCGGAGCCCACCAGGCACCCGGCGGTGGCGGTGGCCATGGCACTGCCCTGCGCGGTGCTGCTGGCCATCCTGTTCGGCGGCTGGGAGCAGATGGCGAACCAGGCCCAGGCGGTGGCCGAGCTGATCGGCCACTGACCGGCCGGGCACCCGGGTGCCCACCGAAGCAGGCACTGATCCCCTGGGGACGGGGAGCCAGTGCCGCCGGGGAGGCCGCGCCCGCGATGACACGCGGACGGGCGAGAGCGGCGCGCAGAGCGCCCCGGCAGGCGGAGACGCCGCGTACGGACGTCGGTGAGGGCGACCGTACGCGGCTCTTCTGCCGCACTCCCGCAGCCCCTCGCAGAACACCGCGAAGCGCCGAAACGGCCGGGGCCGCGACCCGTTACGAGTCGCGGCCCCGGCCGTCACTGTGCGCGATACTGGGATTGAACCAGTGACCCCTACCGTGTCAAGGTAGTGCTCTCCCGCTGAGCTAATCGCGCCTGGTAAGGCGGTCCTGCAGCGGACCCCGGAGGGTCCGACGTGCGCGATACTGGGATTGAACCAGTGACCCCTACCGTGTCAAGGTAGTGCTCTCCCGCTGAGCTAATCGCGCGGATGCGGTACGACCGCAACGAACCCCCGGGGATCCGAAGATCACCGACGATCCGACGTGCGCGATACTGGGATTGAACCAGTGACCCCCACCGTGTCAAGGTGGTGCTCTCCCGCTGAGCTAATCGCGCGGGGCAGGTGTCCGGCAGGGCCGGGCATGGTGCGCGATACTGGGATTGAACCAGTGACCCCTACCGTGTCAAGGTAGTGCTCTCCCGCTGAGCTAATCGCGCGGGGAGGCCACCCGGCCGAGCCGGGTGAGCCTCTTGGAGGTGGAGACGGGATTTGAACCCGTGTAGACGGCTTTGCAGGCCGTTGCCTCGCCTCTCGGCCACTCCACCAGGCAACACTGAAGGACGATCTTACACTGTCCTTCATCGAGCGGACGACGAGATTCGAACTCGCGACCCTCACCTTGGCAAGGTGATGCTCTACCAACTGAGCCACGTCCGCCTGTCTCCCGGGATCTTCACCGGTTTTCCCGGCTGCGCTCCCTGGCGACGTGTTGAACTCTAGCGGATTACCGGGCCAGCTAAAAATCCGTTCCCGCAGCATGTCCGGCGGACACCCGTCGGCCGTCCCCGCGCCGACCGGCCCGGATGGGTGTCGCCGGGGGAGAACGACACCGTGAGTGACACCCGCAGGTCACCCGGCGTACGCCCGCGTGACGCCCGGCTCTGCTCACGCCCCCCGACCTACACTTCAGGCACCGCAACCCGAGCAAAGCCCCGTGCAGGAGAACCGTGTCCGGCCACCCCGCCCCCCAGCACCCCCTCGCCCGCTTCGGCGGCCGCCTAGCGACCGGACTGCGCGACGTCACCTCCGACCCGGCCGCCCTGGACTCCGCCGGCTGGTGGGCCGTCGCCCACGACTTCGAGGGCCGCCTCACCTGCGCCCGCTTCGACCACGTCCGCCCCGCCCCCGCCCCGCCCTCGGGCGCCGGCTGGCTCGGCCCGTCCGCCGGCGCCTGGCGCAGCTCGCTCGACCGCGCCGCCTACACCGCGGGCGTGCGCCGCGTCCGCGAGTACATCGCGGCCGGCGAGGTCTACCAGGCCAACCTCTGCCGGGTGCTCGCCGCCCCGCTGCCCGACCCCGCCCGCAGCGACATCGACGCCCTCACCGGCCTGCTCGCCCACGGCAACCCGGCCCCCTACGCGGGAACGGTCCGGCTGCCCGGGCACGGCGTGGAGATCGCCACCGCCTCGCCCGAGCTCTACCTGCGCCGCAACGGCCGCACCGTCTCCTCCGGCCCGATCAAGGGCACCGGCCGCACCGAGCACGACCTGCTCGACAAGGACCACGCCGAGAACGTGATGATCGTCGACCTGGTCCGCAACGACCTCGGCCGGGTCTGCGCCACCGGCACCGTCACCGTGCCCGACCTGTGCGCGGTCGAGAAGCACCCCGGCCTGGTCCACCTGGTCTCCACCGTCGAGGGCACCCTGCGCCCGGACGCCGGCTGGCCCGAGCTGTTCTCCGCCACCTTCCCGCCCGGCTCCGTCACGGGCGCCCCCAAGTCCAGCGCCCTGCGGATCATCGAAGCCCTGGAGACCGCCCCGCGCGGCCCCTACTGCGGCGCCGTCGGCTGGGTCGACGCCGACCGCGGCGAGGCCGAACTCGCCGTCGGCATCCGCACCTTCTGGATCGACCGGACCGACCCCGCGGCACCCGAACTGCGCTTCGGCACCGGCGCCGGCATCACCTGGGGCTCCGACCCTGACCGCGAATGGGCGGAAACCGAGCTGAAGGCCGCCCGCCTGGTCGCGATAGCGTCGGGAACCGACATCCGTCCCGACTCCGACTGAACCCCGACACGGACCGCACCCGGCGCCGCCACCCGCGGCCGGACGGCCCGCGCCCGTCCCGCGAGGAGCACCCCGCGATGCAGCACCCGACCACCAGCTGGGTCAACGGCACCCTCGTCGACTCCGCCGACCCGGCCCTGTCCGTCCTGGACCACGGACTCACCACCGGCGACGGCGTCTTCGAGACCATGAAGGCCCTCGACGGCCAGGCCTTCGCCGTCACCCGCCACCTGGAGCGGCTCACCCGCTCCGCCCGCGGCCTCGGCCTGCCGGACCCCGACCACGACCTGGTCCGCGAGGCCTGCGCCGCCGTCCTCGCCGCCAACCCGATGCCGCTCGGCCGCCTGCGCATCACCTACACCGGCGGCACCGCGCCGCTCGGCTCGGAGCGCGGCGACACCGGCCCCACCCTGGTGGCCTCCCTCGGCACCGCCACCCGCCGCCCCGACACCACCGCCGTCACGGTCGTCCCCTGGCGCCGCAACGAGCACAGCGCCGTCGCCGGCCTCAAGACCACCTCCTACGCCGAGAACGTCGTCGCCCTCGCCGCGGCCCACCGCGCCCACGCCTCCGAGGCCCTGCTCGCCAACACCGCCGGCCGGCTCTGCGAGGGCACCGGCTCCAACGTGTTCGTCGTCCTCGGCGGCCGCCTGCTCACCCCGCCGCTCGCCTCCGGCTGCCTGGCCGGCATCACCCGGCAGCTCGTCGTCGACTGGTGCGGCGCCGAGGAGGCCGACCTTCCGCTGGACGCCCTCCAGGAGGCCGAGGAGATCTTCCTGACCTCCTCCCTGCGCGACGTCCAGGCCGTCACCCGCGTCGACGACCGCGAACTGCCCGGCCCCGGCCCGGTCACCGCCAAGGCCATGGCCGCCTTCGCCCAGCGCAGCGGCGACGACCTCGACCCCTGAGCGCCGCCCGCGGCCCCGCCGGGGAACCCCCGGCGGGGCCGGCGGCGTCCGGACCGGTAGAAGAGCCGGACGGCGGGGAAGGGACCCCGACATGACCACCACGCTGCGCCCCGAGAGCCCGGAGACCTCCACCCCCGCCGGCGGCCGCACCCGGCGCTGGCAGATCTGCGTCAATGGCCGCCCGGTCGGCGGCCTGCGCACCACCGCCGTTCCGCGTGGCAGTCAACTCTGGGGCGAGATAGCAGAGTTGGAGGTCAAAAGCGGGCGCGGCCGGGGGCGCGGGACGATCGGCGCGCTGGCCGCCGAGGAGGTGCTGCGGGGCTGGGGCTGCACCCGGGTGGACGCCGACATCCCCGAGGCCGCGCAGGTCGCCCGCTCGCTCGCGGTCACCCTCGGCTACACCGAGCGGATGCGGAACATGGTCAAACGGCTGGACGCCCCGCCCGCCCTGCCGACCGGCGCCGCCGCCCGCCCGATCGGCGCCGCCGAGTTCCCGGCCTGGCTGGCCGAGGCCAAGGCCGGCTACCTGCACGACCTGCGCTCCTCCGGCCTCGACGAGGAGGAGGCCCGCGCCAAGGCCGACGCCGACCACGCGAGACTCCTGCCGCAGGGCGCGGACACCGCCGGTGTCGCCCTGCGCCGCCTGTACGGGGCGGGGGAGGAGCCGCTGGGCTCGCTCTGGCTGGCGCTGCGGCTGCGCGACCTGCCCGACGGCGCCCCGCTGGCCTGGGTGATGGTGGTCGAGGTCGCCGGCGCGCACCGGGGCCGCGGCCACGGCCGGACCCTGATGCGCCTCGCCGAGCGGGTCTGCCTGTCGGCGGGCGTCCGCGACCTCGGGCTGAACGTCTTCAGCGGCAACGAGGTCGCGATCCGCCTCTACGAGTCGCTCGGCTACCGGGTCACCAACCGGGTGTACGGGAAGCCGCTGCTGTGACGGCGGCCCGGCGGCCCGCCGCGGGTCAGGACGCCTTCGCGGCCTCGACGGCGGCGACGACGCGCTCCAGCAGGCCGTCCTGGCTCTTCCCGCCGTCGAGGCGCTGCCCGGCGATCACGTACGTCGGCGTGCCCGTGACCCCGATCGCCCGGCCCTCGGCCTGGTCGGCGTCGACGGTCAGCATGTGCCGCCCGTCCACCAGCGCGGTGTCCACCTCCTCGGCGTCCACCCCGACCTCGCGGGCCACCTCCAGCAGCACCTCGGTGCCGCGCGCCTCAAGGTCCTCGACCCGCTCCAGCAGCGCCTCGACGAACGGCCAGCCGAGGCCCTGCGCAAACGCCTCCTCGGCGGCCTCGGCGGCGGCGTAGGCGTGCTTGTGCTTCTCGAGCGGGAAGTGCCGCAGCTCGATCGGCAGCGCGTCGCCGTAGCGGGCGCGCAGCGTGCGGACGTCGGCCAGGGCGGTGCGGCAGTCCGGGCACTGGAGCTCGCACCAGAACTCAAGACGGGGGAGGGAACCTTCGATCATGCCCCCAGTGTTCCATCAGTGGGACCTGTGCCGTTTCGGCGACCGGGTCCGGCCAGTTCGCCAGACCGGAGCCATGGGAGGTCCGACGAGATGATCAGTCCGACTGACAGTCCGAGCGGCGGTCCGAGGGCCGGAACGCCGGCCGGAACGACGGCCGGAACGCGGACCGCGAGGAGGCGGCCGTGCTGACGGCGGCGGTCGCGTTCACGCTGACGGCGGCCGGCGTGGCCGTGGCGGGCCTGCGCGCCTACCGCCGGCGCCTCCTCTCCGCGACCCGCTGGTTCGCCGTCGCGCTGCTGCCCGCCGGCCTCTACCTGACCGGCCTGTTCCCGGTGGCCCGGACGATCGGCGACGAGATCGCCGACTGGGCGGTCAAGCTGGTCTTCGACCCCCGGGTCTGGACCGGCATCGTGCTGCTGGCGGTCTCGGCGGGGCTGCTCGTCACCACCCGCCGGGTGGGCCGGCGCGGCGCCGTGACCGAGGGCCGCGAGGAGGCCGCGCCCGCCGCCGGGCCCGCCCCGGCCCGTCCGGCGGTGGCCCCCACCGCCGGCCCGGCCGCCCAGCCGGCGCCGAAGCGTGCGGAGCCGAAGCGTGCCGAGAAGGCCAAGGCCCCCGGGCGGGGCAAGGGCGACGACGGCCTCGGCGGCGAGTTCGACGACATCGAGGAGATCCTGCGCCGCCGCGGCATCTGAGCACGGCGCCCCGGCCGCCGGGGACCGCCCGGCGGCCTCAGGCCGAGGCGACCGTGTCCGCCGAGCGCTGGCGGGCCCGGTAGGCGGCCACGTGCAGCCGGTTCCCGCAGGTCCGGCTGTCGCAGTAGCGGCGCGAGCGGTTGCGCGAGAGGTCCACGAAGACCCGCGCGCAGTCCGGCGCCTCGCAGCGGCGCAGCCGTTCGCGCTCGCCCGCGGTGAGGATGAACGCCAGCGCCATGCCGAGTTCGGCGGCCAGGTGGTCGCCGAGGGCGGCGTGCGGCGCGAAGTAGTGGATGTGCCACCCGTGGTGGTCGTGGTTGGTCAGCCGGGGGGTCGTGCCGGCCGCCGCGACCACCGCGTTGACCAGTTCGGCGGCCTCCTCGGTGGACTCCGTGCCGAAGACCTCGCGCAGCCGCGAGCGCAGCTCGTGCACCCGCCGCAGGTCGTCGTCGGTCAGTGAGTCGACCTCGCTGATCTCCTGCCGGCCCACGAACGCGTCGAGCGCGGCCACGTCGGGCAGCAGCTCGGTGCCGCACACCTCGGGTGCGGTGTTGAGCAGCTCGACGAGGATGCTCAGCGCGCACTCGGTGTCATGGGTGATCAGCACGTGGAGGCTCCTCGCGCGGAGGGGGCCGTGGGCACCCCGCGACTACGGGTCATTCCCCCAGACCTTACCGGGGCCGTGCGGCGTGCGGCGGCGACTTGTGTCGAAGATGCGTACGGATTCCGCCAAGGTGTGCGGACGTTTCCGCGGAAAACGGCCGCGCCCGGCAGCGAGGCCGGCCATCGCGCGGATGGCCGGCTCCGGTGCCGGGCGCCTTCGGTGCTTCGGGCCCGCTCCACTGGGGAGAGAACCGTTTCGTCACCGGCCCCGAGACCGCGTCGTGCGCGGCTGATCGTGCTGCCGTGCCCCCGAGTAGGACGGCTGCGGTTGACGGCAGGGGCTACGACCCCGCCGACAGCGGGGTGTGACCGCCACCGGTCGGGGTCAGCTTTCGGCGAGGATGTGGGACAGCTCCCGGTCGAGGTCGAAGTGACGGTGTTCGGTGCCGGGGGGCACGGCGGCGTCCGTCCGCTTGAGGAACGACTCAAGCGCCCGGGCCGGGGCCTCCAGCAGGGCTTCTCCTTCCGGAGAGCTCAGGGCGATGCAGACCACCCCTTGCCCGTGGCTGCGCGACGGCCACACCCGGACGTCGCCCGTACCGGTGGGTCGGTGCAGCCCCTCCGCAAGGAGATCTCGGGCGAACACCCACTCCACGGTCTCGTCGGCGCCGGTGTGGAAGGTGGCGTGCACGGCATAGGGGTCGGCGGTGTCGTAGCGAAGGCCCGCGGGGACGGGCAGTGAGGACTCGCTGGACACGATGAGGCGCAGGTGCAGCTCGCAGCTGACCGTGGTGTTCATAAGCGCCATGGCCTTTCGCTCAGTGTGCGCTCGGGGAATCGCACGTCGGCGAACGGACCATCCCACCTCCACGACCGATGTAAACCCCTCTGTCCCGATTCGGGCGCGAGTCGTACCCCTTACGGCGCATTGCGGAATCGCCACAGAGTGCCCGCCGGGCGATTACCGGGCCCCTTCTCGGTTAGTTTCCTGGCATGACTGTGCGAAGCGACGAGGCACGCGGGGACGCGGGCGGGAACACCGGAACGGGGGATGTGATCGTGCCGGACGACACGGGGGTGCCGACGGGTGCGGGCGACGAGGGGGGACCGGAGGGCGGTGCCGAGGGCGGCAAGCCGCTCGGCTCGCGCGCCCCGCGGTTCATCCGCCGCTCCCGCCCGCTGCATCTGAGCTGGCAGGTGGCCGTCTTCCTGGTCGGCCTCGCCGTGGTGGTGCTCGGCGTGATCATGCTCCCGCTGCCCGGTCCCGGCTGGGTGGTCATCTTCCTCGGCATGGGCATCTGGGCGACCGAGTTCGTCTGGGCCCAGCTGGCCCTGCGCTGGACCCGCCGCAAGGTGGCCGAGGCCGCGCAGAAGGCCCTGGACCCGCGGGTCCGGCGCCGCAACCTGACGCTCACCGCGATCGGCCTGACGCTGATCGCCGCGCTCGGCGGCTGGTACCTGTGGAAGTACGGGCTGGTCATGCCCTGGAAGATCCACGAGGACTGAGCCGTCCGCCCCGCCCGCAGCCTCGCGCGGGCGGGGCCGTCCGGGGGAGGCGGCGTGTTCGGACCACCCCCCGGGATGCGGTAATGTTTTCCCTGCACCCGGGCGATTAGCTCAGCGGGAGAGCACTTCGTTCACACCGAAGGGGTCACTGGTTCGATCCCAGTATCGCCCACCGGAATGCATTGTGATATGTGAGGCCCAGCCGATTATCGGCTGGGCCTCACATGTATTTCCGCAATCCGTCGAACGGTGCCGGGAATGTACTGAGGCCCAGTCACCTTCCGCGTCCCGCAGGAGTTCTGCGGATGCGTCGGGCCGCACTCCCCGAACGAGTTGTACGGCACCCCCCGAATGGTGCTACAGTTCTTCTCGTTGCCCGGGCGATTAGCTCAGCGGGAGAGCACTTCGTTCACACCGAAGGGGTCACTGGTTCGATCCCAGTATCGCCCACCCGGACAGCACGCAGGCCCTGATCGGAAGACCGGTCAGGGCCTGCGGCGTTCCCGGACCGGCCGGCTACGCCGCCACCTCGCACTCGTGCTCCGGCGACAGCCGGCGGCCGCAGCCGCACCGGACCGGCCGCAGCGGCCAGGACAGGTCCACCCGCTCGTCCGCCCCCGACCGGTCGAACCAGGCCTGCAGCCCGCGCGCCTGCGCCGCGTGCCAGACCGCCTGCCGCAGGTGCAGCTCCGCCGCCGTCAGCCCGCCCAGCGCCCCCGGGTACCGCGCGCCGATCGTGCGCACCACCTCCAGCGCGGCCGTCGCGTCCGCCCCCGCGTCGTGCGCCCCGGTCAGCTCCACCCCGTAGTGCGCGCACAGGTCGGTCAGCGTCCGCCGGCCCCGGCGGTAGCGGTCCACGTACTTGTCCAGAACCCGCGGATCCAGTACCAGCAGCGGCGCCGGACCGGTCGCCTCGGCCAGCGACACCCCCCGGTGCCGGCGCAACTCCCGGTCCAGCAGCGTCAGGTCGTAGGGCGCGTTCATCACCACCAGCGGACGCCCGGCCCGGGCCTGTCCGGCGAGCGCGGCGGCGATCTCCGCCACCACCACGGCGGCCGGCCGGCCGTGCGCCCGTACCGTCTCGTCGCTGATCCCGTGCACCGCGCGGGCGCCGTCGGGTATCGGCACGCCGGGGTCGGCGAGCCAGCCGGTGGCCACCGGGGCCGTGCCCGGGGCGGACTGGACGACCAGGGCGGCCGAGACGATGCGATCGGTCTCGACGTCCACGCCGGTGGTCTCGGTGTCGAAGGAGGCGAGCGGGCCGGTGGACCAGTGCTGCTGCATGACTGCCCCTCGAAAACAGCGTGTTCCCGCCACGGTGATACCCGCCCCTGACGCCCCCTCAACCGTTTGGCGGCGCACCGGCCGGGCACCCTGCCCACGGGCGCCCTGTTCGAATCCGGACGGGCCCGGGGGACGGGGGAGGACGAACGGTCATGGCGCTGACGCAGCCGCAGCCCGAGGGGGCGGCGGACGTCCTGCGGGGCGACCTGGCGGTGACCGCCTGCATGGAGACCCTCCAGGTCGGCTACCTGCACGCGGTCGCGGCCGCGGCCGGCTGCTCGCTCTCCCAACCGTTCCCCGACAACGGCATCGACTGGCAGGTCAGCCACGGCTCGCGCCGCCACGAGGTGGACGACGAGGTCACCGTCAAGATCCAGCTGAAGGCCACCCAGCAGATCGCCCCCGACCCGCGCGGCGCGTTCTTCTCCTTCACCCTGGACAACGACCACCTGCGCAAGCTCGCCCGCCCCCGGGTCGCCGTGCCCCGGATCCTCGTCGTCATGCTGCTGCCCCGCCGCGTCGACCGCTGGCTCGCCGCCCGCCCCGACGCCCTCGAACTGCGGCACTGCTGCTACTGGGTCAACCTGGCCGGCCACCCCGTCACCGGACAGCGCCGCACCAACGTCCGCGTCCCCACCGCGAAGGTCTTCGACGACCGCGCCCTGTGCGACATCATGGCCCGGGTCGGTGCGGGCGGCAGCCCGTGACGGCCCGGCCCCGGCCGGGAGGAGCCGCCCCATGACACTGCCCCACGGGCCGATGCGTCCCACGCTCGGCGAACCGCCGCAGACCGGGCCGCTGCCCGATCCGGCCGCCGTCGACCCCGCGGTGCTCGCCACCCTGCTCGCCCGGCACGGCTGGGTCCGGCGCGGCGGGCCCTCCGCCCGCTACGGCCGCTGGACGCCCCCCGAGGGCACCGACCCCGGCGTCAGCCTGCTCGTCCCCGCCGGCGACGGCTTCGACGACGCCGTCGACCTGCTCACCGACGCCGTCACCGCGCTCTCCCGCTCCGCCAGCCCCTCCGCCCGCGCCATCCTGCTCGCCCTGGCCGTCCCCGGCGACGAGCTGCAGTGGCACCGCGACCCCGCCGCAGCCCACGGCGCCACCGCCCCCGGCGCCGCGCCCTGGGACGAGACCGAACGGCTCCGGCTCGCCGCCCGCGCCATGCTCGCCGCCGGCGCCAAGGCCGGCCGCACCCGCGCCGCCTACTTCGGCGCCCGCCTCGACGCCTGGGCCGGCGACTTCCTCGACCGCGTCCTGGTCGTCACCGGCGGCTCCGGCCTGACCGCCTACACACCCGCCCCCGAGGGCCGGGCCGCGGTCACCACCCTGGTCCGCGCCCTGGAGGCGCTGCGCGACGCCGTCGACTACCGGCGGGTCAGCGGGGGCGGCGAGGCCTTCGAGAACGCCGTCCAGTCCGGCGTCAGCCGCGAGCTGGTCGAATCCGTCCAGGAGCTGGTGCGCGGCGCCACCGCGGGCCGGTTCACCGTGGCCTGGTCGGCCGCCGCCGGTACCCCGGGGGGCTTCGGCGACCGCCGGATCGCCGTCGAGTTCTCGCCCGGCGACCTGCCCGCCCTCGCGGAGGCCGCCGAGCTGCTGGAGCGCATCGAGCCCGCCGTCGCCGTCACCCTCGTCGGCCTGGTCGTCCGCCTCAAGCGCGCCGACCCGGCCGGTCCGGGCAGCGTGCGGCTGCGGGTGCTCGGCGGCGCCGAGGTCGAGGAGGTCAAGGTCCGGCTGCCCGACCCCGCCTACCGGACCGCCGCCGAGGCCCACCTGGCCGGCACCCCCGTGCGGATCAGCGGACGCCTGGAGCGGCGCGGCGGCTTCCGCCGGCTCGTCCGGCCCACCGGCCTGGAACCGTGCGGACTGGAGGAGGCCGAGCGGGAGCGGCTGCTCAAGACCCTGGGGGAGGGGCGGGGCGAGTAGGGAGGTGACGGTGGGGCCACTGCTCTCGGTACCATCGTCAGGCGCAGCGCTGTGCTGCGTCCTCTGAATCCAGCACGTCAGGAGAGACCGGTGACGGACGTCCGGGTAATCATCAACCGCGAACCCGATCGGGAAGAGCGCGTGGTGACCACGGGCACTACGGCCGCCGAGCTCTTCGCCGACGACCGCTCGATCATCGCCGCCCGGGTCGGCGGCCAGCTCAAGGACCTCGCCTACGCCGTCCAGGACGGCGACGAGGTCGAGCCGGTCGCGATCGGCAGCCAGGACGGCCTCGACATCCTGCGCCACTCCACCGCGCACGTCATGGCCCAGGCCGTGCAGCAGCTCTTCCCGGAGGCCAAGCTCGGCATCGGCCCGCCGGTCAAGGACGGCTTCTACTACGACTTCGACGTCGAGAAGCCGTTCCACCCCGATGACCTCAAGGCCATCGAGAAGCGCATGCAGGAGATCATCAAGCGCGGGCAGAAGTTCTCCCGCCGGGTGGTCACCGACGAGGCCGCCCGCGAGGAGCTGGCCGCCGAGCCGTACAAGCTGGAGCTGATCGGCCTCAAGGGCTCCGCCGCCACCGCCGGCGAGGGCGCCGACGTCGAGGTCGGCGCCGGCGAGCTCACCATCTACGACAACCTGGACGCCAAGAGCGGCGAGCTGTGCTGGGGCGACCTCTGCCGCGGCCCGCACCTGCCGTCGACCCGGATGATCCCGGCGTTCAAGATCATGCGCTCGGCCGCCGCCTACTGGCGCGGCAGCGAGAAGAACCCGATGCTGCAGAGGCTCTACGGGACCGCCTGGCCGAGCAAGGACGAGCTCAAGGCGCACCTGGAGTTCCTGGAGGAGGCCGCCAAGCGCGACCACCGCAAGCTCGGCAACGAGCTCGACCTCTTCTCCATCCCCGAGGAGATCGGCTCCGGCCTCGCCGTCTTCCACCCCAAGGGCGGCATCATCCGCCGCGCCATGGAGGACTACTCGCGCCGCCGGCACGAGGAGGAGGGCTACGAGTTCGTCTACACCCCGCACGCCACCAAGGGGAAGCTCTTCGAGAAGAGCGGCCACCTGGACTGGTACGCGGACGGTATGTACCCGCCCATGCAGCTCGACGAGGGCGTGGACTACTACCTCAAGCCGATGAACTGCCCGATGCACAACCTGATCTTCGACGCGCGCGGCCGCTCGTACCGTGAGCTGCCGCTGCGCCTGTTCGAGTTCGGCACGGTGTACCGGTACGAGAAGTCCGGCGTGGTGCACGGCCTGACCCGCGCCCGCGGCTTCACCCAGGACGACGCGCACATCTACTGCACCCGCGAGCAGATGGCGGACGAGCTCGACTCGACCCTCACCTTCGTGCTCAACCTGCTGCGCGACTACGGTCTGACCGACTTCTACCTGGAGCTGTCCACCAAGGACCCGGAGAAGTTCGTCGGCACCGACGACGCGTGGGAGGAGGCCACCGCCGTTCTGGCGAGCGTGGCCGAGAAGCAGGGCCTGCCGCTGGTCCCGGACCCGGGCGGCGCGGCCTTCTACGGCCCGAAGATCTCGGTGCAGGCGAAGGACGCCATCGGCCGCACCTGGCAGATGTCGACCATCCAGCTGGACTTCAACCTGCCCGAGCGCTTCGACCTGGAGTACACGTCGGCGGACGGCTCGCGCCAGCGGCCGGTCATGATCCACCGGGCGCTGTTCGGCTCGATCGAGCGGTTCTTCGCGGTGCTGCTGGAGCACTACGCCGGCGCCATGCCGCCGTGGCTGGCCCCGGTCACCGTGACCGGCATCCCGATCACCGACGAGCACGTGCCGTACCTGCTGGAGGTCGCGGCCGAGCTGAAGAAGCGCGGGATCCGGGTCGAGGTGGACACCTCGGACGACCGGATGCAGAAGAAGATCAGGAACGCCCAGCGGGCCAAGACGCCGTTCATGCTGATCGCCGGCAACGACGACGTCGAGGCGGGCGCGGTCTCCTTCCGCTACCGCAACGGCGAGCAGAAGAACGGCGTCCCGGTCGCCGATGCGGTCGCCGAGATCGTGGACGCGGTGGAGCGCCGGATCCAGGTCTGACCCGGCCGGTCGTACGCGGGCGCGGGGCGGGCTCCTCAGGGAGTCCGCCCCGCGCGGCTTTGCAAGCACGGTTGGGCGAATATGCTGATCAGCATGACGACTGAGCCGGAACTGCAGCAGGGCGTCGGGGAGCCGGACGGCTTCCGCCGCCTGTGGACCCCCCATCGGATGGCCTACATCCAGGGCGAGAACAAGCCCACCGGCCCGGCTCCGGACGACGGCTGCCCGTTCTGCTCGATCCCGTCGCTGAGCGACGAGGAGGGGCTGGTCGTCGCGCGCGGCGACTCCGTGTACGCGGTGCTCAACCTGTACCCGTACAACGGCGGGCACCTCATGGTGGTCCCGTTCCGGCACGCGGCGGACTACACCGAGCTGGACGAGGCGGAGACGGCCGAGCTGGCGGTGTTCACCAAGAAGGCGATGACGGCGCTGCGCGCGGCCTCGGGCGCGCACGGCTTCAACATCGGCATGAACCAGGGCGCGGCGGCCGGTGCCGGCATCGCGGCCCACCTGCACCAACACGTGGTGCCGCGCTGGGGCGGGGACACCAACTTCATGCCGGTGGTCGGCCACACCAAGGTGCTGCCGCAGCTGCTGGCGGACACCCGGAAGATGCTGGCCGAGGCCTGGCCGCAGGACTGAGGCGCACAGCGGGGAGGGCCCCCGCCGGCCATCGGGTCGGCGGGGGCCCTCCGTCGTGTCCGGTCAGGCGTCGTACCGGTCGACCTTGAACGGGCGGCTGCCCTGGGCCTCGGCCTTGAGGCCGGCCGCGCGGCCCTTGAAGGCGCGCTCGGTGTCGAGGTCGTGCTCGGCGAGGAACTCCAGGGTGGCGGTGTGGACGGCGCCGAGCACCGGGTGGGAGGCGTTGAGCGCGTTGTCGGCCATGGTGCGGGTGCCCCAGGGCTGGCCGGCCCAGGTGTGCCGGAAGCCGAAGGGCTCGGGCAGGCCGAGGCCGCCGCCGAGCCAGGAGAGCAGGCCGGGCGTCCGGTAGAAGGGGGCGCGGACGGCCTGCCGGACGACCTCGTCGTTGTCGATCAGCGGGAGCTTGACCTTGCGCTCCTCCCAGAAGCGGAAGGTCTTGGCGACGGACTTCTCCTTGTCCTTGGGCTTGTCGCCGAAGAAGCCGTCGATGGGGCCGAGGGCGTAGCCGGCGACGGTGATGTTGAGGGTGTTGGCGAGCAGCACGACGGTGACGGTGAAGGTCAGGACGAGCTTGCCGTCGTGGGTGATGAACTGGGTGGCGAGGTAGTGGCGGGGGCCGCCGCTGAAGCTCTGCTTGTCGGCGATGGCCTGGACGGCGAAGTCGCGCATGTGGTCGCCGTCCATGTCGGCGTTGCCGGGGCGGCTGATCTCGTCGGCGTTCTCGCCGACCTCGTAGACGACCCACTGCTTGACCTGGACGTTGGGCATGCCGCTGTTGGCGACCTCGCTGATGCCGAGGGCCTTGAGGTGGCCGGAGATCTTGCGGACGAGGTCCCAGGGGTGGAACTGGCGGAAGTCGATCTGGCCCTCGGCGGGGCGCAGGGTGTCGATGAGCTTCCACTCGCCCCAGCGGCGGCCGGCGCCGAGGATGCCCTTGGGGCCGGCGTAGTGCTGGACGTTGGTGTCCTGCTCGGCTTCCAGCCGGCCGAGTTTGGCGCGCAGGTCGGCGGCCTTCTTGTCGAGGTCGTCGCGGGGGACGGCCATCGGGACGGTCGCGGCGACGGCGTTGCCCTCGGCCAGCGAGAGCCAGCGGGCGCGCAGGTCGACGGCGGTGCGCTCGACGATGCGCCGGGCGAGGTACCAGCCGATGACCGGGGCGAGCATGACGATGCGCAGGTAGACGCCGAGGACGCCGCCGACGGGGGGTTTGACCGCGAGCAGCACGGCGAGCGCGGCGGCGAGGACGAGGACGACCGCCCCGTAGACGCCGGCGTTCTTGGGGTTGTCGCGCCGGAGCCAGGCGCGCAGCTGGAAGGCGCCGAGCCAGAGCAGGGCGCCGGGCAGGCAGAGCAGGCCGGTGACGACGGAGATGGTGGACAGGTGCCGGTCGCGGGTGTTGCGGATCTCCTCGGCGGCGAGGCAGTGCTCCACGATCTGGCGGGTTTCGATGCCGAAGGAGGGCACCAGGGGCTTGCGGTCGCCGCCGAGGGTGCGTGAGATGAGCGCCTTGCTCCAGGCCTCGCCGAGGTTGGGCGCGAAGAGGGCGAAGCGGCCGTTCTTGGCGCTGGTTCCGGCGAGTTTGGCGGCGCCGTCCTTCAGCGCGGTGTCGCGGTACGCCACCGAGGAGATCGCCTGGGTGCCGGCGGTCTGCGGGCCGGCGTCGGTCCGGGGTATCTGCGCACCCGGGGTCATGTCGAGCGTGGTCACGGTGGCGTCCCCTCCTCCCCTTGTGTCCTGCGGCAGGTTACCGTGCCGGGGCGCCGGCGCGGGCATGATCGTCTGAAGTGCCGTCACGAACGGGCCACGGTGGATCTGTGGGGCATGATGCCCACGTTTCGGCTGTTCGACGCACCCGGGCGCGGGCCGGTGGGCGGGGTGGTGCACGATGGCGGCATGGAGAGCGGTGGGCTGACGGATCCGGTGCTGGTGTTCGACGGTGACTGCGGGTTCTGCACGACGTGCGCGACCTGGGCGGAGCGCTATCCGCGGCAGACGCTGGCGTCGGGGGGCTGGGAGGCGGTGCCGTTCCAGTTCGCGGACCTGGCGGGGCTGGACGCGGTGGCCGGGGGGCGCGGCGAGGTGTCCCGGGAGCGCGCGGAGCGCGAGGTGCTGTGGGTGACGCCGGCGGGCCGGGTGTACGGCGGGGCGCAGGCGGTGGCGCGGCTGCTGATGCGTTCGGGCGGCGCGTGGGCGTACCTGGGCGGGGTGTTGGCGCTGGCGCCGGTGCGGCCGGTGGCGGGGCTGGTGTACCGGTGGGTGTCGGCGAACCGGCACCGGATGCCGGGCGGGACGCCGGCCTGTGCGCTGCCGCGGCGGTGACGTGGCCGGCGAGCTGCCGGTGAGCGCCGCTGAGTCGGCGGCGGGCGGCCGGTGAGCGGCCCTAGCCGTCGGTGAAGCGGGCGGCGAGGGCGGCGGGCATGGGTTCGTGGCGCAGGTGGGCGCGGGTGAACTCGGCGGTGCCGTGGGTGAGGGAGCGCAGGTCGACGGGGTAGCGGGCGAGTTCGAGTTCGGGGACCTCGGCGCGCAGCAGGGTGAGGCCGGGGCCGCCGGTCTCGGTGCCGAGGACGCGGCCGCGGCGGGCGGAGAGGTCGCCGAGGACGGCGCCGAGGTAGTCGTCGGGGAGCAGGACGCTGACCGCGGCGACGGGTTCGAGGAGCCGGATGACGGCGTGTCCGGCGGCGTCGCGCAGGGCGAGGGCGGCGGCGTTCTGGAAGGCGGAGTCGGAGGAGTCGACCGAGTGCGCCTTGCCGTCGGTCAGGGTGACGCGGATGTCGACGAGCGGGTGGCCGGTGGCGACGCCCTTGGCGAGCTGGGCGCGGACGCCCTTCTCGACGGAGGGGATGAAGTGTTTGGGGACGGCGCCGCCGACGACGTGTTCCTGGAACTCGAAGCCGGAGCCGGCGGGGAGGGGTTCGACCTCTAGTTCGCAGATGGCGTACTGGCCGTGGCCGCCGGACTGTTTGACGAGGCGGCCGTGGCCGGCGGCGGCGGTGCCGAAGGTCTCGCGCAGGGCGACCCTGTGCTCGACGGTGTCGACGTGGACGCCGTGGCGGTTGCGGAGCCGGTCGAGGACGGCTTCGGCGTGGGCCTCGCCGGTGCACCAGAGGACGAGCTGGTGGGTGTCGGGGTTCTGTTCGAGGCGGAGCGCGGGGTCCTCGGCGGCGAGCCGGGAGAGGGCCTGGGAGAGCTTGTCGTCGTCGGCCTTGCTGTGGGCCTCGACGGCGACGGGCAGGAGGGGCTCGGGGAGGGGCCAGGTATCGAGTTCGGCAGCGTGGCCGGGTTCCTGGACGGTGTCGCCGGCGCGGGCGGTGGTGAGTTTGGCGGCGCAGACGAGGTCGCCGGCGACGGCGTGCGGGACGGGTCGCTGGAGTTTGCCGAAGGGGCTGGTGAGGCCGGTGACGCGTTCCTCGCCGTCCTGGTCGGCGGGGTGGTCGGGGCCGGTGAGGCGGATGCGGGTGTCGGGGCGCAGGGTGCCGGCGTAGAGGCGCAGCAGGCTGATCCGGCCGACGTAGGCGTCGCCGGTGACGCGGACGACCTGGGCGGCGAGGGGCGCGTCGGGGTCGCAGGCGGGGGCGGGGCGGGTGCGTTCGGCGGGGGTGGGGAAGGCGGTGGTGATGAGGTCCAGGAGTTCGGTGGCACCGAGGCCGTGTTCGCTGGTGGGCACGGCGGGGTGGAGGGTGCAGGCGAGGACCTCGCGGCGCAGGCCCGCTTCGAGGGAGTCGGTGTCGGGGGTCTCGCCGGTGAGGTACTGCTCCATGAGGGTGTCGTCCTGGCCGGAGATGGCTTCGACGAGGCTCTCGCGGGCGGGGGCGGTGTCGGGCAGGGGGTCGGCCCGGCCGTAGGTGTGGCCGGTGAGGAGGTCGACGCTGCCGTCGGGGCGGCCGTCGTGGTGGACGGGCAGGAAGAGCGGCCGGAGGGTGTCGGGGCCGAGGCCGAAGGCGTCGTGGCAGGCGGTGAGGATGTCGTCGAGGCTGCCGCGGGCGATGTCGAGTTTGGCGACGGCGATGGCGCGGGGGATGTTCTCGGCGGCGCACTCGCGCCACAGGGCGCGGGTGGGGGCGGTGACGGGGTCGGTGGCGGAGACGACGAAGACGGCGGCGTCGGCGGCGTGCAGGGCGGCGCGCAGGTCGGCGGCGAAGTCGGGGTGGCCGGGCGGGTCGATCAGATTGATCTTGGTGCCGTGCCATTCGAGGGGGAGCACGGACAGCTGCACGGAGCGCTGCTGCTGGTGCTCGATGGCCTCGTGGTCGGAGACGGTGGTGCCGTCGGTGACCCGGCCGGGGCGGCCGATGGCGCCGGCGGCGAGCGCGAGGGATTCGGCGAGGGTGGTCTTGCCCACGCCGGCGCAGCCGATGAGGGCGACGTTGCGCAGGTCGCCCGGTCCGGCGACGGCGGGGGCCTGGCCGGCTCTGGCGGTGCTG
Organism: Kitasatospora sp. NPDC057692; assembly: GCF_042799475.1. Classification (NCBI taxonomy): domain Bacteria; kingdom Bacillati; phylum Actinomycetota; class Actinomycetes; order Kitasatosporales; family Streptomycetaceae; genus Kitasatospora; species Kitasatospora sp. NPDC057692. The sequence goes on from NZ_JBHVIV010000085.1 coordinate 19,309, forward strand.
CGGTCGGGCATCGGGGTCTCCTCCCGTCGCGCCGAGGCTGTCGGTGAAAGTCTAGGGGTGGAGGGGTCGGGGGGCGCGCGAGCGGCATGCGGGGATGGTGTGTGGGCGGGGTCGGTCGGTCGGCGTGGCTACCATGGGGTGCGCCGGATGGGCTGATCCATGCGGTCGTCTGCCGCGCACTCTGGCCGCAGGCGGGTACCAGGGAGATCGGAGCGGTCGGGAAGGCCATGCTCAACAAATACGCGCGTGCCTTCTTCACACGTGTCCTGACCCCGTTCGCCGCGTTCCTCATCCGTCTGGGTGTGAGTCCGGACACCGTGACGCTGGTCGGTACGGCCGGTTCGGTGGCGGGTGCGCTGGTGTTCTTCCCGCGTGGGGAGTTCTTCTGGGGCACCATCACGATCACGCTGTTCATCTTCTCGGACCTGGTGGACGGGAACATGGCGCGGCAGCTGGGGCGGTCCACGAAGTGGGGGGCGTTCCTGGACTCGACGCTGGACCGGGTCGCGGACGCGGCGGTCTTCGGCGGTCTGGCCATGTGGTACGCGGGCAAGGGTGACAACAACCTGCTGTGCGCGGTGGCGGTGTTCTGCCTGGCGAGCGGGCTGGTGGTGTCGTACACCAAGGCGCGGGCGGAGAGCCAGGGGCTGCCGTGCGACGTGTCCGGGCTGGTGGAGCGGGCCGAGCGGCTGGTGATCAGTCTGGTGGCGGCCGGTGTGGCGGGTCTGCAGACGTTCGGGGTGCCGTACGTGGAGTGGCTGCTGCCGGTGGCGCTGTGGCTGGTGGCGGTCGGCAGTCTGGTGACGGTGTTCCAGCGGATGCTGACGGTGCGCCGCGAGGCGTTCGAGGCGGACCGCGTGGCGGCCGGGAACTGAGAGGGGGCGGTTCCGCGGTGAGGGACCGACTGATGGACCGGCTGGTGTACACGGCGTACGCGGCGGGCTGGGGGGCGCTGAAGCACCTTCCCGAGCCGGCGGCGCGGGGCCTGTTCGACCGGCTGGCGGATTCGGCGTGGCGGCGGCGCGGCAAGCGGGTGCTGCAGTTGGAGGCGAACCTGCTGCGGGTGTGCCCGGACGCGGACGAGGCCCGGCTGCGGGAGCTGTCGCGGGCCGGGATGCGCTCGTACATGCGGTACTGGCAGGAGTCGTTCCGGCTGCCGGTGTGGGGCCGCGGGCGGGTGCTGCGGGACGTCCGGGTGGACGGTTTCGAGCACGTGCAGGAGGCGCTGGACGCCGGGCGGGGCGTGGTGGCCGCGCTGCCGCACATGGCCAACTGGGACCTGGCGGGCGCCTGGGTGGCGAGCCGCGGCTATCCGTTCACGACGGTGGCGGAGCGGTTGAAGCCGGAGCGGCTGTTCGACCGGTTCGTGGCGTTCCGGGAGAGCCTGGGCATGGAGGTGCTGGCGCTGACCGGCGGCTCGGTGAGCGTGGTCGGCACACTGGCGCGGCGGCTGCGGGCGGGCCGGCTGGTCTGCCTGGTGGGGGACCGGGACCTCTCGGAGGCGGGTATCGAGGTGTCGTTCTTCGGTGAGGCGACCCGGATGCCGGCCGGTCCGGCGGCGCTGTGCCAGCGGACCGGGGCGGCGCTGCTGCCGGTGTCGCTCTGGTACGAGGGGCGGACCATGCGGGCCCGGGTGCACCCGGAGGTCGTGGCGCCGGCGGAGGGCGACCGGGCGGAGAAGACCCGGGCGATGACGCAGGCGATGGCCGACGTGTGGGAGGCGGCGATCCGGGAGCACCCGGAGGACTGGCACATGCTGCAGCGCTTCTGGCTGGCCGACCTGCCGGTCCGTGAGACGGTGGAGGCGGGGGCCGTCCGGGCCGACGGCGCCGCCCGTCCGGCGGTCCGGGAGCCCGCCGCCCGCCCGGCGGCGGAGCCGGCCGGGGAGCCGGCGGCCGAGGCGTCGGGGGCCTGACCCCCGGCGGACCGCGGTCCGCAGCGCCGTCCGTACCGCAGCGGCCCGTCCGCACCGCTCGCACTGCCCGCAGGATTTCGAGGAGACCCGTGAAGATCGGCATCGTCTGCCCCTACGACTGGGACGTCCCCGGCGGCGTGCAGTTCCACATCCGGGACCTCGCCGAGCACCTGATCGGCCTGGGCCACGAGGTGTCGGTGCTGACGCCGGGCGAGGACGACGAGGCGCTGCCGCCGTACGTGGTGCCGGCGGGGCGCGCGGTGGCGGTGCCGTACAACGGCTCGGTGGCGCGGCTGAGCTTCGGGATCCTGTCCGCGGCCCGGGTGCGGCGGTGGCTGCACGAGGGCCGGTTCGACATCCTGCACGTGCACGAGCCGGCCGCGCCGAGCCTGTCGATGCTGGCGGCGTGGTCGGCGACGGGGCCGATGGTGGGCACCTTCCACACCTCGAACCCGCGCTCGCGGGCGATGATCGCGGCCTACTCGATCCTGCAGCCGGGCCTGGAGAAGATGCGGGCCCGGATCGCGGTGAGCGAGTACGCGCGGCGCACCCTGGTGGAGCACCTGGGCGGGGACGCGGTGGTGATCCCGAACGGTGTGGACGTGGGCTTCTTCGCGGGGGCGGAGCGGGACGAGCGCTGGACGGGCGGGGCGGCCGAGGGGCGGCCGGGGACGATCGGCTTCGTCGGCCGGATCAACGAGCCGCGCAAGGGGCTGCCGACGCTGCTCGCGGCGCTGCCGAGGATCCTCGAGGAGCGGCCCGGGGTGCGGCTGCTGGTGGCGGGCAAGGGCGACGAGGAGGAGGCGGTCGCCGGGCTGGCGCCGGAGGTCCGCGCGCAGGTGGAGTTCCTCGGCATGGTGAGCGACGAGGACAAGGCGCGGCTGCTGCGCAGCGTGGACCTGTACGTGGCGCCGAACACCGGTGGCGAGAGCTTCGGGATCATCCTGGTCGAGGCGATGTCGGCGGGGGCGCCGGTGCTCGCGAGCGACCTGGACGCGTTCAAGCAGGTGCTGGACGGCGGGGAGGCGGGGGAGCTGTTCCCGGTGGAGGACGCGGACGCGCTGGCGCGTTCGGCGGTGCGGCTGCTGGGGGACCCGGCGCGGCTGGAGGAGCTGTCGAAGGCGGCGTCGCGGCACGTGCGGCGGTTCGACTGGTCGACGGTGGGCGCGGACATCCTGGCCGTCTACGAGACGGTGACGGCCGGGCAGGCCGCGGTGGTCGAGGAGGACGAGCGCAGCGGGCGGCGGGGCCGGTTCGGGCTGGCCCGGGACTGAGCGCCGGGGCCGCTCCCGGAGCGGGGGCGGGCGCGGTTAGGGTCGGACGGTTCCCGTCCGCGTGTTCCCGCGCTCCCGCGCCCACTGGAGGCCCCGATGCCGCAGATATCCGTCGACTACTCCCCGAGCCTGGCCGGCTCCTTCGACCGCCATGAGCTGGGCGTGGCGATCAACCGGCTGACGGTGGAGACCATCGCCGCCGCCGCGGAGGGCTGCAAGACGGTCTTCCGGCCGACCGACCCGGAGGTCGTGGTGGCCTTCGGGGAGCGCGTCGAGGCGCAGGTGTTCGTGCAGTTCCAGATCTTCCCGGGCCGCAGCCCGGAGGTGAAGGCGGCGCTCACCGAGGGGGTGCTGGCGCTGCTCGCGGAGCGGGTGAAGCCGGCGCCGGGGGAGCGGCTGCACCTGGCGGTGGACGTGCGCGACATCGACCGCGACGCGTACCGGAACACGGCGATCGAGGGGTGAACCGGGAGCACCCGGTAGCGTAGCGCCCCGTGACTACGTGGATCTGGGCCGGCGTGGCCGTGGTGCTGTTCGGTATGTACCTGAGTTGGACGGCCGGAAGGCTGGACCGGCTGCACGCCCGGATCGACGCCGCCCGTGCGGCGCTGGACGCGCAGCTGGTCCGCCGGGCGTCGGTGGCGATGGAGCTGGCGACGTCCTCGCGGCTGGACCCGGCGACGTCGCTGCTGCTGCTGGACGCGGCGCACGCGGCGCGGCAGGCGGAGGACGAGCAGCGCGAGGTGGCGGAGAGCCAGCTGAGCCTGGCGCTGCGGGCGGTGTTCGCGGAGCCGGAGCAGGTGGCGGCGCTGGTGGCGGAGCCGGGCGGCGAGGACGCGGTGCGGGATCTGACGGCGGCGGTGCGGCGGGTGCCGATGGCGCGGCGGTTCCACAACGACGCGGTGCGGGCGGCGCGGGCGGTGCGCGAGCACCGGCTGGTGCGGTACTTCCGGCTGGCGGGCAAGGCGCCGTTCCCGATGGCCTTCGAGATGGACGACGCGCCGCCGCCGGAGCTCACTCCGGAGGGCGCCCCCGCGTAGCGGAGCCGGTTCGTGGCGCGCGTCTCACCCACCGGGGTGGTTGGGCCCGGATACGGCCTCTTTGTCGTATCCCGTCGGACGCGATGGACTTGGTGGCGCATGGAGGCGGGGTCCCGTCCGCCTACCATAGGGCGATAGCACTGGTTCATCTTCGAGTGAGGTCTCACGTGTCCACCACCCCCACCACCGCAGACCAGCCGCAGATCGGCACCGCCCGGGTGAAGCGCGGCATGGCCGAGCAGCTCAAGGGCGGTGTGATCATGGACGTGGTCAACGCCGAGCAGGCGAAGATCGCCGAGGACGCCGGCGCTGTGGCCGTCATGGCCCTGGAGCGGGTGCCCGCCGACATCCGCAAGGACGGCGGCGTGGCGCGCATGTCGGACCCGAACATGATCGAGGAGATCATCGCCGCGGTCTCGATCCCGGTGATGGCCAAGTCCCGCATCGGCCACTTCGTCGAGGCCCAGGTCCTGCAGTCGCTGGGCGTCGACTACATCGACGAGTCCGAGGTGCTGACCCCGGCCGACGAGGTCAACCACTCGGACAAGTGGGCCTTCACCACCCCCTTCGTCTGCGGTGCCACCAACCTGGGCGAGGCGCTGCGCCGCATCGCCGAGGGCGCGGCCATGATCCGCTCCAAGGGCGAGGCCGGCACCGGCAACGTCGTCGAGGCGGTCCGCCACCTGCGCCAGATCAAGAACGAGATCGGCCACCTGCGCGCCCTGGACCACAACGAGCTGTTCGCCGCCGCCAAGGAGCTGCGCGCCCCGTACGAGCTGGTCAAGGAGGTCGCCGAGCTCGGCAAGCTGCCGGTCGTGCTGTTCTCCGCCGGTGGCGTGGCCACCCCGGCCGACGCCGCGCTGATGCGCCAGCTGGGTGCCGAGGGCGTCTTCGTCGGCTCGGGCATCTTCAAGTCGGGCGACCCGGCCAAGCGTGCCGCCGCGATCGTCAAGGCCACCACCTTCTTCGACGACCCGAAGATCATCGCCGACGCCTCCCGCAACCTGGGCGAGGCCATGGTGGGCATCAACTGCGACACCCTGCCGGAGACCGAGCGGTACGCCAACCGCGGCTGGTAATGCGCTGGGACGGCCCGCCGCGCGGTGAGATCATCGGCGCGGCGGGCCGCCGTGCGTCGTTCGTTCGAGAGTCAAGAGGTACGAGAAGTGTCCACTCCAGTCATCGGCGTCCTCGCCCTTCAGGGTGACGTCCGCGAGCACCTGATCGCGCTGGCCGAGGCCGACGCGGTCGCCCGCCCGGTCCGCCGCGCGGAGGAGCTGGCCGAGGTCGACGCGCTGGTGATCCCCGGCGGGGAGTCCACCACGATGTCCAAGCTGGCGCTGCTGTTCGGCGTGATGGACCCGTTGCGCGAGCGGGTCGCCGCCGGCATGCCGGTGTACGGGACCTGCGCCGGCATGATCATGCTGGCGGACAAGATCCTGGACGGGCGCGAGGACCAGGAGACGGTCGGCGGCATCGACATGACGGTGCGCCGCAACGCCTTCGGCCGCCAGAACGAGTCCTTCGAGTCCGGCGTCGCCTTCCGGGGCCTGGACGAGGCGCCGGTGCACGGCGTGTTCATCCGCGCCCCCTGGGTGGAGGCGGTCGGCGCGGGCGTCGAGGTGCTGGCCGAGCTGCCGGCCGCCGACGGCCCGGACAGCCGGATCGTGGCGGTCCGCCAGGGCAACCTGCTGGCCACCTCGTTCCACCCGGAGCTCACCGGCGACCACCGGGTGCACGCCTACTTCGTGCGCATGGTCGAGGAGCACCTCGGCGCCGCGTGACCGCGTGTGCGTGACCGTGTGCGGTCGGGCGGCGGCCGCACCGGTAAGATCTCATCTGTTCATTTCTCATTGGCGACGTAAAGGAGCTGGCGATGTCCGGCCACTCTAAGTGGGCTACCACCAAGCACAAGAAGGCCGTGATCGACGCCAAGCGCGGCAAGCTCTTCGCCAAGATGATCAAGAACATCGAGGTGGCGGCGCGCACCGGCGGTCCCGACCTGGGCGGCAACCCGACCCTGTACGACGCCGTGCAGAAGGCCAAGAAGGCCTCCGTCCCGATCGACAACATCAACCGCGCCGTCAAGCGCGGCGGTGGCCTGGAGGCCGGCGGTGCCGACTACCAGACGATCATGTACGAGGGCTACGGCCCGAACGGCGTCGCGGTGCTCATCGAGTGCCTCACCGACAACCGCAACCGCGCCGCCTCGGACGTGCGCGTGGCGATGACCCGCAACGGCGGCTCGATGGCCGACCCGGGCTCGGTCTCCTACCTGTTCAACCGCCGGGGTGTCGTGATCGTCCCGAAGGCGGACGGGGTGGACGAGGAGAAGCTCCTCGACATCGTGCTCGACCACGGCGCCGAAGAGGTCAACGACCTGGGCGAGGCGTACGAGATCGTCTCCGAGCCGAGCGACATGGTCGCCGTGCGCACCGCGCTGGTCGACGCCGGCGTCGACTACGACTCGGCCGACGCCAACTTCGTCCCCAGCATGCAGGTCGAGCTGGACGTCGACGGCGCCCGCAAGATCTTCAAGCTGATCGACGCCCTGGAGGACAGCGACGACGTGCAGAACGTCTTCGCCAACTTCGACATCAGCGACGAGGTCGGTGCGCAGCTCGACGCCGAGTGATCGTGCCCCCTCCCGGCCCGGGGGGCCCCCGGACCGCCGGGCCGGTGTCGTTCGGGGCGCTGTCGGTGGCGGGGGGTAGCCTTCGTCCGCAGGTCGGTGGCGCGCAACAGATGGAGGGGAAGCCGTGGTACGGGTGCTGGGTGTCGACCCGGGGCTGACCAGGTGCGGGGTCGGCGTGGTCGAGGGCGCGCCGGGCCGGCCGCTGCGGATGGCCGGGGTCGGCGTGGTGCGCACCCCCGCCGACGCGGAGATCGGGCAGCGGCTGCTGCTGGTCGAGCAGGGCCTGGAGGCCTGGCTGGACGAGCACCGTCCCGACCTGGTGGCCGTCGAGCGGGTCTTCGCCCAGCACAACGTGCGCACCGTGATGGGGACGGCGCAGGCCAGCGCGGTGGCGATGCTCTGCGCGACCCGGCGCGGCATACCGGTCACCCTGCACACCCCGAGCGAGGTCAAGGCCGCCGTCACCGGCTCCGGCCGGGCCGACAAGGCGCAGGTCACGGCCATGGTCCAGCGGCTGCTGCGGCTGGACGCGCCGCCCAGGCCGGCCGACGCGGCCGACGCCCTGGCGCTGGCCATCTGCCACATCTGGCGCGGCGGCGCCACCAACCGCCTGGAGGCCGCGATCGCGGCCGCCCGTACCACCTCCCCGCACGGCCCGAGAGGAACCATCCGATGATCGCCTTCGTGCAAGGACCCGTGGCGGCGCTGTCCGGCGGCGTCGCGGTGGTCGAGGTCGGCGGGGTCGGCATGGCCGTGCAGTGCACGCCGAACACGCTGGCCGGCCTGCGGCTGGGGGAGCCGGCCCGGCTGGCGACCTCGCTGGTGGTCCGGGAGGACTCGCTGACCCTGTTCGGCTTCGCGGACGACGACGAGCGGGGCGTCTTCGAGATCCTCCAGGCGGCGCCCGGCGTCGGCCCGAAGCTGGCGCAGGCCATCCTCGGCGTGCACAGCCCCGACGCGCTGCGCGTCGCGATCGCCAACGGCGACGAGAAGGCGCTGGTCGCGGTGCCCGGCATCGGGAAGGCCAAGGCCGCCAAGCTGCTGCTGGAGTACAAGGACAAGCTGGGCGCCCCGCACGGCGGCGTCCCGGCGCAGAAGCCGGTCGCCACCGGGCCGGCGCCGTGGAGCGAGCAGCTGCACTCCGCGCTGGTCGGCCTCGGCTACGCGCCCCGTGAGGCGGACGACGCGGTCACGGCCGTGACGCCGGAGGCGGAGGCGCAGCCGGTGCCGGACGTCGGCGCGCTGCTGCGGCTGGCGCTGCGCGGACTCAACCGTTCTCGCTGAAGCCATCTGACGACCTGTCCTTTTGTCGACACCGATGTGGGAGCCGCCTCCGATGAGCCCGTACGACTCCGAGCCCGCCGACCGGCTGGTGACCGCCGCCGCCGACGGCGAGGACCAGGCCGTCGAGGCGGCGCTGCGCCCCCGGCAGCTGGACGAGTTCATCGGCCAGGAGCGGGTGCGCGAGCAGCTGTCGCTGGTGCTCCAGGCGGCCCGCCAGCGCGGCGCCGCCCCCGACCACGTGCTGCTCAGCGGTCCGCCCGGGCTCGGCAAGACCACGCTGTCGATGATCATCGCGGCCGAGCTGGGCGCCCCGATCCGGATCACCTCCGGCCCGGCGATCCAGCACGCGGGCGACCTCGCGGCGATCCTCTCCTCGCTCAGCGAGGGCGAGGTGCTGTTCCTCGACGAGATCCACCGGATGTCCCGGCCGGCCGAGGAGATGCTCTACATGGCGATGGAGGACTTCCGGGTCGACGTGATCGTCGGCAAGGGGCCCGGCGCGACCGCCATCCCGCTGGAGCTGCCGCCGTTCACCCTGGTCGGCGCGACCACCCGGGCCGGTCTGCTGCCGCCGCCGCTGCGCGACCGGTTCGGCTTCACCGGGCACATGGAGTTCTACGCGCCCGCCGAGCTGCAGCGGGTGGTGCACCGCTCGGCCGCGCTGCTGGACGTGGAGATCGACCCGGCCGGCGCCGCCGAGATCGCCGGCCGCTCCCGGGGCACGCCGCGCATCGCCAACCGGCTGCTGCGCCGGGTCCGCGACTACGCGCAGGTGCGGCACGACGGCGTGGTCACCGCCGCGATCGCGGGCCAGGCGCTGGACGTCTACGAGGTGGACGCCCGTGGTCTGGACCGCCTCGACCGGGCGGTGCTGGACGCGCTGCTGCGGCTGTTCGGCGGCGGCCCGGTCGGGCTGTCCACCCTGGCGGTCGCGGTCGGCGAGGAGGCCGAGACGGTCGAGGAGGTCGCCGAGCCGTTCCTGGTCCGCGAGGGCCTGCTGGCCCGCACCCCGCGCGGGCGGATCGCCACCGCCGCGGCCTGGCAGCACCTGGGACTCACCCCGCCGGCCCAGCCCGGACGCGGTGCGGTGCCCGCCCAGCCCGAGCTCTTCGCCCAGGACCGGGCCGAGGACTGACGGCGCGCCCCGGCTCTGAGCCGAACGGGTGAGGGCGGAGCGTGTGCGGATCATGCGCGCCCGCCGTGCGGGGCGCCCGGAGAAGGCGGGGGAGAAGTCCGGGGAAACTGTGCAGGCGGAGGGTCGCCACTTTCGGCGGCAGGATGCGATGCTTGGCGTTGTCCGATCACTTCGGGGTCGCCTAGACTCCGCCGGACCGCCCCTCTCACCCGACGGGACGACCAATACCACACAGGCCGCCGGCCGGCGGCCCGTAAAGGACCCTGGCTGCAGTGAACCTCATCATCCTTCTCCTCCCGATCCTCGCGATCGTGCTCATGTTCCGGTCGCAGAAGAAGCGCCAGCAGCAGATGCAGCGGATGCAGACGTCGCTGGAGCCGGGGGCGGGCGTGCGGACCATCGGCGGCCTGTACGCGCAGGTGAAGGCGGTCAACGACGAGACCGTCGAGCTGGAGATCGCGCCGGGCGTGGTCACCCACTTCACCAAGAGCGCGATCGCCGCGATCCTGGACCGCGACGAGTACGACGCGATCATCCACGGTCGTCCGGCCGAGGACGAGGGGGTCGACGCCTCGGACGAGGACGTCGAGGTCGAGGCCGCGCAGACCGACGCGAAGCCGCTGTCGTTCAGCAAGGACGACGCCGACAAGGGCGACGCGAAGGCCGAGGCCGAGGGCGGCGCTCCCGCGAGCAAGTAGTACGGTCGGGCACCCGCCCGGCCGCGCGGCGTTTCGCCGCGAGCCCACAGGACTCAGGGCCGCAGTTCCGCCACACCCCGCCCAGCCGCGTGCCGGGCGGGGGTAGGTGGGGGGAAGTGGCATGGACAGGGAGAAACGAGCAAGGTGGCAACACCCAAGTCGCGCCCGCGCGACGGTTACCCAGGGCGGGCGCTGGCCCTCATCCTGGTCGTCACCGTCGGACTGGTCGCCCTCATGTTCGGGACGGGCAACACCAAGCCCCGGCTCGGTATCGACCTCGCCGGCGGTACCAGCATCACGCTGAGCGCGAAGTCGACCGACCCCAAGGCGATCAACAAGTCCAACATGGACATCGCCACCGGGATCATCGAGCAGCGCGTCAACGGTATGGGCGTCTCCGAGGCGGAGGTCCAGACCCAGGGCGACCGCAACATCATCGTGAACATCCCCAAGGGCGGTGACAAGCAGAGCGCGGCCGACCAGGTCGGCACCACCGCGAAGCTGTTCTTCCGCCCGGTCCTCGCCCTGGCCCCGAGCGGCATCCCGGCCCCCACCGCGACCCCGTCGGCGGGCGCGAGCGGCACCCCGAGCGCCCCGGCCGCCACCGGCACCCCGAGTGCCACCGGTACCCCGGCCGCCACCGGCACCCCGAGCGCGACCGGCACCGCCGCCGCGACCGGCACCCCGAGCGCGAGCGCCACCAAGCAGGGCCGTCCGGCCGGTGAGGCCCTCGCGGCCGACACCCCCTCGGCGCCCGCCGCCGCCACCGGTGCCGCCTCCGGCACCCCCTCGGCACCCGCCGCCACCGGTACGCCGGGCGCCGCGGCCGCCACCGGCGCCCCGAGCGCCGCCGCGACCGGCCCGGCGGCCACGCCGGACCTCTCCGCGGCGATGACCTCGGGCACCGTCCCGCCGGAGCTGGCCGCCCAGTTCGCCGCCATGGACTGCACCAAGCCGGAGCAGCGCAAGAACTACCAGGGCGCCGACAACGCCCCGGCGGTCGCCTGCACCCAGAAGGACGAGAGCGGCATCTACTACAAGCTCGCCCTCGGCCCGGTCGCGGTGCAGGGCAAGGACGTCGACAAGGCGCAGGCCACCATCGACACCCAGCAGGGCGGCGGCTGGCAGGTCCAGCTGCAGTTCAACGGCACCGGCACCGACGCCTTCACCGCCGTCACCGGCCAGCTGGCCGCGCAGCCCGACCCGACCAACCAGTTCGCCATCGTGCTGGACGGCCAGGTCGTCTCCCACCCGTACGTGCGCAGCGCCATCCCCGGCGGCTCGGCCGTGATCTCCGGCAACTTCAGCCAGACCGAGGCGCAGAACCTCGCGAACGTGCTGAGCTTCGGCGCGCTGCCGCTGGAGTTCACCACCAGCGACGTCACCACCGTCTCCCCGCAGCTCGGCGGCGACCAGCTGAAGGCCGGCCTGGTCGCCGGTCTGATCGGCATGATCCTGGTGGTCGCCTACTCGCTGGTCTACTACCGGGGCCTGGGCCTGGTCTCGATCGCCGGTCTGCTCGTCTCGGCGGCGCTGACCTACTCGATCATGAGCCTGCTCGGCGCGGGGATCGGCTTCGCGCTGAACCTGCCGGCGGTCTGCGGCGCCATCGTCGCGATCGGCATCACCGCCGACTCCTTCATCGTGTACTTCGAGCGCATCCGCGACGAGGTCCGCGAGGGCGCTCCGCTGCGCCCGGCCGTCCAGCGGGCCTGGCCGCGCGCCCGGCGCACCATCCTGGTGTCGGACTTCGTGTCCTTCCTCTGTGCCGCCGTGCTCTACCTGGTCTCGGTCGGCAAGGTCCAGGGCTTCGCGTTCACGCTGGGCCTGACCACGGCGCTCGACGTCGTCGTCATCTTCCTCTTCACCAAGCCGCTGATCACGCTGCTGGCCCGCCGGAAGTTCTTCTCCGACGGCCACCCGTGGTCCGGCCTGGACCCGAAGCGGCTGGGCGCCCGCCCGCCGCTGCGCAGCACCCGCCGTCGCACCCCGTCGTCCTCCGCCGCCGTGAAGGGGGCCTGACACCGTGTCGCGCTTCTCCAATCTGGGCCACAAGCTCTACCAGGGCGAGGTCAGCTTCGACTTCGTCGGTCGGCGCAAGCTCTGGTACAGCATCTCCGCGGTGATCGTCCTGATCGCCGGGATCGGCCTGGCGATGGGCCTGCACCTGGGCATCGAGTTCAAGGGCGGCTCGGTCTACACCGTGGCCAAGCCGGGGCTGACGGTCTCGCAGACCCAGGAGGCGGTCGACAAGATCGTCTCCTCGCACCCGCTGGTGCAGTCCACCGACAACGACAAGATCCGCATCCAGATCTCCTCGGAGGACAAGACCACCTCCGCGGAGGTCACCGGCAAGCTGTCCCAGGAGCTGGGCGTCCCGGTCGGCGAGATCGAGGCCCAGGTGATCGGCCCCAGCTGGGGTGAGCAGATCTCCAACAAGGCGCTCACCGGTCTGATCATCTTCATGATCCTGGTGACGATCTACCTGGCGATCGCCTTCGAGTGGCGGATGGCGGTGGCCGCCCTGGTCGCCCTCATCCACGACCTCCTGATCACCATCGGCGTCTACGCCCTGGTGGGCTTCGAGGTCACCCCGGGCACCGTGATCGGCTTCCTGACCATCCTCGGTTACTCCCTCTACGACACGGTCGTCGTCTTCGACACCGTGAAGGAGAACACCAAGGGCATCACCAAGCAGAACAAGATCACCTACAGCGAGGCGGCCAACGCGGGCCTCAACCAGACCCTGGTCCGCTCGCTCAACACCACCGTGGTGGCCCTGCTCCCGGTGGCGGCACTGCTGTTCATCGGTGGCGGTCTGCTCGGTGCCGGCACCCTGAACGACATCTCGCTGGCGCTGTTCATCGGTCTCGCCGCCGGTGCCTACTCCTCGATCTGCGTCGCCACCCCGCTGCTCGCGCAGCTGAAGGAGGAGGCGCCGGAGATGAAGGCCCTGGCCAAGCGGGTCGCCCAGCGCCGTGCCGCCGACGCCAAGGCCGCCGCGGCCAAGGAGGCCGGCGACGGCGAGGAGATCGCCGACGAGGACCTGCCGGCGGGCATGGTCGGTCAGCGCGGTGGCGCGGCCGGCACTCCGCGCGCCAAGGGCCGTCCGTCCACCAAGCGCTGATTCCAGTCGACCGTGAGGACCCCTTCGTGACCACCGCTGACACAGCCCTGGCCGAGCTGCTCACCAGCCGGATCCGGGACGTCCAGGACTATCCGAAGCCCGGCGTGCTGTTCAAGGACATCGCGCCGCTGCTCGCCGACGCCGAGGCCTTCGCCGCGCTCACCCGGGCGCTGGCGGACCGGGCCGCGGAGCTCGGGGCCACCAAGGTCGTCGGCCTGGAGGCGCGCGGCTTCGTGCTGGCCGCCCCGGCGGCCTTCGCGGCCGGGATCGGCTTCGTGCCGATCCGCAAGCAGGGCAAGCTGCCCGGCGAGGTGTTCCGCCGCTCGTACGAGCTGGAGTACGGCTCGGCGACGCTGGAGGTGCAGTGCGACGCCTTCGCACCCGGTGAGCGGGTGCTGGTGGTGGACGACGTCCTCGCGACCGGCGGGACCATCGGCGCCTCGCTGGACCTGGTCAAGGAGGCCGGGGCGGAGCTGGTCGGCGTGGTCGTGCTGATGGAGCTGGGCTTCCTCGACGGACGCGAGCGGCTGACCCCGCACCTGGGCGGCGCTCCGCTGGAGACGCTGATCACGGTCTGAGTGCGCACGGTCTGAGTACGCACGGTCCTGGCGGGCGGCGGTCGGAAATCTCCGGCCGCCGCCCGCTGTTGTGTCGGGCGGATGTCCGTCGTGTGTGCGGGCCCGGCCGACCGAACGTCCCGGCGCAAGGCTCGGTACCATGAAGATTCATCCCCTCCCGGTTGTGCGGGCCGGCGCCCGAGCCGTGCGGCGCCCGCGAGGGGCAGGCCGAGCGCCCTGAGGAGTGTCCTTGCCCGACGAGGTTGTGCCCACGGCGGCTGCGGCCGCCCCCGAGAACCGGCCCGCGCCCTCGGGGGCCACCCCGGCACGTCCGGCGCCGACCCCGTCGCGCCCGTCCGCCCCGGCCGGCCGCGGCCCCTCCGCCGGCGGCGGCATGCGCGCCCGCCTCGCCCGCCTCGGCGGCCAGCGCTCCAGCGTGCTCAACCCGGTCCTGGAGCCGCTCTTCCGCTCGATCCGGGCCAACGACCCCAAGGCCGACCCGGCGCTGCTGCGCGACATCGAGAAGGCGTACGCGGTCGCCGAGAAGTGGCACCGCGGGCAGAAGCGCAAGAGCGGTGACCCGTACATCACCCACCCGCTGGCGGTCGCGACCATCCTGGCCGAGCTGGGCATGGACGCCCCGACGCTGATGGCCGGGCTGCTGCACGACACCGTCGAGGACACCGACTACGGCCTGGAGACCCTGCGCAAGGACTTCGGCGACTCGGTGGCCCTGCTGGTGGACGGCGTCACCAAGCTGGACCGGGTCAAGTTCGGCGAGGCTGCGCAGGCCGAGACGGTCCGCAAGATGGTCGTCGCGATGGCCAAGGACCCCCGGGTCCTGGTGATCAAGCTGGCCGACCGCCTGCACAACATGCGCACCATGCGCTACCTCAAGCGGGAGAAGCAGGAGAAGAAGGCCCGCGAGACGCTGGAGATCTACGCCCCGCTGGCGCACCGGCTGGGCATGAACACCATCAAGTGGGAGCTGGAGGACCTCGCCTTCGCGATCCTCTACCCCAAGATGTACGACGAGATCGTCCGGCTGGTCGCCGAGCGCGCCCCCAAGCGCGACGAGTACCTGGCGACCGTGATCGACCAGGTCCAGGGCGATCTGCGCGGTGCCCGGATCACCGCCTCCGTCACCGGCCGGCCGAAGCACTACTACTCGGTCTACCAGAAGATGATCGTCCGGGGCCGGGACTTCGCCGAGATCTACGACCTGGTGGGCATCCGGGTCCTGGTCGACACCGTCCGCGACTGCTACGCGGCGCTGGGCACCATCCACGCGCGGTGGAACCCGGTGCCGGGGCGGTTCAAGGACTACATCGCGATGCCCAAGTTCAACATGTACCAGTCGCTGCACACCACGGTGATCGGTCCCGGGGGCAAGCCCGTCGAGCTGCAGATCCGCACCTTCGACATGCACCGCCGCGCCGAGTACGGCATCGCCGCGCACTGGAAGTACAAGCAGCGCGCGGTGGCCGGCGCCTCCAAGGTGCGCACCGACACCCCCACCCAGACCCGCAAGGACGACAAGGCCGGCGCCGTCAACGAGATGGCCTGGCTGCGGCAGCTGCTGGACTGGCAGAAGGAGACCGCCGACCCCGGCGAGTTCCTGGAGTCGCTGCGCTTCGACCTGGCCAGCAACGAGGTCTTCGTCTTCACCCCCAAGGGCGACGTCATAGCCCTCCCGGCCGGGGCCACCCCGGTGGACTTCGCGTTCGCGGTGCACACCGAGGTCGGCTACCGCACCATCGGGGCCCGGGTGAACGGGCGGCTGGTGCCCCTGGAGTCGACCCTGGAGAACGGCGACACCGTCGAGGTGTTCACCTCCAAGGCGGAGAACGCCGGGCCGTCCCGCGACTGGCTGGGCTTCGTCAAGTCCCCGCGCGCCCGCAACAAGATCCGCGCCTGGTTCTCCAAGGAGCGCCGCGAGGAGGCGATCGAGCAGGGCAAGGACGCCATCGCCCGCGCGATGCGCAAGCAGGGCCTGCCGATCCAGCGGATCCTCACCGGCGACTCGCTGGTCACCCTGGCCCACGAGATGCGCTACCCGGACATCTCCTCGCTCTACGCGGCGATCGGCGAGGGCCACGTCACCGCGCAGAACATCGTCCAGAAGCTGGTGCAGGCGCTGGGCGGCGAGGAGGGCGCCACCGAGGACCTCGCCGAGACGGCCACCCCGACCCACGACAACCGGCGCGCGGTGCGCCGCCGGGCCAAGGGCGACCCGGGTGTGATCGTCAAGGGCGTCGAGGACGTCTGGGTCAAGCTGTCGCGCTGCTGCACCCCGGTGCCGGGCGACGCCATCGTCGGCTTCATCACCCGCGGCAACGGCGTCTCGGTGCACCGCGCCGACTGCGTCAACGTCGAGGCGCTCAGCCAGCAGCCCGAGCGGATGATCGACGTCGAGTGGGCGGCCACCCAGTCCTCGGTGTTCCTGGTGGCCATCCAGGTCGAGGCGCTGGACCGCTCCCGGCTGCTCTCCGACGTCACCCGGGTGCTGTCCGACCAGCACGTCAACATCCTGTCGGCGGCCGTGCAGACCTCCCGGGACCGGGTGGCGATGAGCCGCTTCACCTTCGAGATGGGCGACCCCAAGCACCTGGGCCACGTCCTCAAGGCGGTCCGCGGCGTCGAGGGCGTCTACGACGTCTACCGCGTCACCTCGGCCCGCAAGTAGCAGGCCCGCCCACGCGAAGGGCCCCCGGGGAGCGATTGGCGGGTTCTATCGATCCCCGCAACACCCTGAAGTTCAGGGAGTTGCGGGGATCGTGGATTTCGAGGTGTTGAAGGCGAGGTTCTTCGAGGCGCT
>NZ_JBHVIV010000086.1:0-35347 GCF_042799475.1 Kitasatospora sp. NPDC057692
AAAACGCTCGGCTGGAGAACCCCAGCCGAGCGCCTGCGTGATCTACTGACGACCACGTAAGCCATCAGGTGTTGCGAGGACCGTTAGAAACCGCCCAGCAGTCGGGCGGGGGCGCCGGTATGTGAGCCGATCTGAGGCATTCTCACCAGCGCTTCGCACGCTGCGTGGTGGATGTGCTACGTTCCGCATTATCAACAGAACATAGAGGACCCCGGCGGTGCTACCAACACCCCGGGGCCTGGCACCAGGAGCAAGACCTCCAGATGCAGATTCATCGTAGCGCCCACGCGCGCTCGTTCACCGTGCTTCCCAACGGCCTGTTGCAGGACCGTCGCCTCAGCTACACCGCTCGCGGACTGCTCGCCGATCTCCTCTCCCGCCCCGACGGTTGGCGCGAGGACGGCCGACACATGGCGGACACCAGCGTCCAGGGCCGTGGCGCCGTCCGGCGGGCGCTCAAGGAACTCACCGACGCCGGGTACTACCGGGTCGTTCGCGTCCGGCTGCCCGACGGGACCATCCGCTCCGAGGCCCATGTCTTCGACGTCCCGCAGCTCGGGCCACCGGGTGCCGCCCGTCCGGTCGCCGGTGGACGGGACACCGGCCGCCCTGACGCCCTTCCTGGAAAGAACCCGGAAGAAGTACCCACCCTCCCCGCCGAGTTGCCCGACGAGCAGACCCGGGCGGCGGTGGCGGCGCTCTTCCGCGCGATCCGGCCCGAACCGCGCCTGCGCCTCGGCGAGCCCGAGGCGCAGGCACTCGCACCCCTCGTCGGCCAGTGGCTCGAACGCGGCAGTACCGCGGCCGATCTGGCCCACGCCCTGCTGCCCGGCCTGCCCACGCCCCTGCACTCACCCGTCGCGATCCTCCGCGACCGCCTCCGCCGCAAACTCCCGCCCCCGCACGCCGAGGCTCCACCCGCCGCCCCCGCCCCGAGAGCCCCAAGAGCCCCCGCATCGACGACGACGACCGCCACCGGCGCGGCCCGCGCCCGCGCGGCCCTCCGCGGGCGCGGGCCGATTCCCGAACCCCGCGCGGCGGCCTGATCGGCCCCGCCGCGCCGTAGCATCGAGGTACCCGAAGCGGCTGTGGGGCCCGCTTGCACCGGGCCCCACAGCTTCGTTCATCGGGTGATCAGGCGTTCTGCCGCGCGGGCTCCTCGCCCGGCTGGCTGGTGATCGAGCGGCTCTGCACCGCCGAGTGGCCGACCACCTCGCCCGGCTTGCCCAGGCCGGTCTCGCCGACGACGACCTCGCGCTCGCCCAGGAACTCGTGGGTCTTCGGGTCGAAGATCCACTCGCTCCGGATGCCGCTGTCCACGTGCGCCACCGCGACGCCGTGGCGGCCCGCGGCGTCCACGGAGTCGTCGACCACGGTGACCCCGGGGATCTTCGCCGCAGCCCGGTAGAGCGCGGCGCTGACCGCCGGCGGGGCGATCTGCTCGCGCAGCAGGTCCCCGATGGTCACGAAGGCCTCCTGGTCCGGCGTGCGGCCCTGGCCCTTGGTCTCGGCGTAGATCTTCTTCAGCAGCGCGTCCGGGTCGGTCGGCAGCGCAGCCAGGTAGTTGTAGGTCGGTGCGCCCAGGCTCGGCTTCTTGCTCGGGTCGAGCCACAGTCCGCCGTCGGTGCGCGGCGCGGGACGCTTGTCCGCGCCCTCCTTGCCGGCCTCGGCCTCGGCCTCGCCGGCCTTGGGGCCCTTGGCGCCCAAGCCCTCCTCCTTCAGCACGCCCCACTGGCTGCCGTCCACCGAGAGCCAGATCTGGCGGCGGTGCGGCTTGTCGACCTTCGTCTCGCCGGTGGCCAGGTTGGTGCCGGCGAAGGCGACCAGGCTGTCGATGTAGACGAACTGGTTCTTGCCGGGCTTCGGGTCGGGCTTGCCGGCCGCGCTGTCGGCGGCCTGGGTCAGCAGCTGAACGGCGCCGACCGGGGCGGCGTTCAGCGTCGTGGTCTCCTGCTGCGGAGCCTGCGGGCCCCCCTGGACCTGCTGCTGGGCCTGCTGCTGCGGCGCCGGTGTACCGTCACCGCCCCCGTTGGTCAGCACCAGCGCCAGCGCCAGTCCACCCGCCAGGGCGGGCACCGCCACCCAGCCGAGCCTGCCGCGACGGGCCCGCGCGGGGTTCGTCTCCCGGATCTCACTCATCAGATGTCCCCTCAACAACCGGTGGCGGTCGGCGGAGAGCTCGGGCCTCGCCGGGCCCGGCACCAGCCGGTCCAGCTCGGCGCGTTCGTCCTCGTTCATCGGTTCGTCTCCCGTATCGACCGGGCCGCTTCGACGCGGCCAACCCGTACCTGTCCGGGGCCCTGGCGCAGTTCCCGCCCGTTCCTCAATTCCTCCTCGGCGAGCGCGCGGAGCTTGGTCCGGGCGCGCGAGAGCCGTGAACGCACCGTGCCGATCGGCACCCCCAGGGCCTCGGCCGCGCTCGCGTAGTCCAGGCCCGCCCACACACAGAGCCCGAACACCTCCCGCTCGGCCTTCCGCAACCGGCCGAGCGCCCGCCGGGCGGCGGCCAGCTGGGCGCTGTCGTCCAGCCGCCCCACCAGCTCGTCGGCGAAGTCCGGAACCGTCTCCCGGTGCGGCAGCCGCTCCATCGCCGCCCGGTGCCGGCGCGCCGCCCGGGCGGTGTTCCGCAGGACGTTCGCGGCGATCCCGAACAGCCAGGGCCGCACCGCCCCGTCGTCGTCGCGCAGCCGGTGCCGCAGCCGCCACCCCTCCAGGAAGGTCAGCTGGACGACGTCCTCCGCCACCGCCCAGTCCCCGGTGGCCCGCACGGCGTAGCGGTACAGATCACCCGCCGTCTCGTCGAACAGCTCCCCGAACGCCCACTGATCGCCATCCCGTATCCGTCCCCGCTGCGACAGTTCCACACCTCCCCCTGTCCGCAGCACCGGACCGGTTCCGCCCCGCGCACGGCCAACCGCACCGAGGCGGCCCCGTCTCCCGAGTAACCTGAAAACACGGCCGGCATGCCGAAGTTCATCTGCGGAACCGCCGAACCGGGTGACAGGATCATCCCACCATGAGATCGCACACGGAATGCCAAGCACCGCAGTGGCGGTCCAGTGGAGCCTCCTGGTCCGGCTTCGAGCACGCTGCGAGCGATGGGGAGCGGACATTGGGTCCGAGTGAGACCGCGTTCGGCGGGATCGAGACGAGCGACCTCCACTACGAGGTCGCGAAACGGGTGCTGCTGCGCGCGGTGGAGCTGAGAGTCGAGCCCGGACGGAGCGTCGCGGTGACCGGGCCGAGCGGCTGCGGCAAGAGCACCCTGCTGAGCCTGCTCGCCGGACTGCTCCGGCCGACCCGGGGCTCGATCCGGATCGCGGGCCAGGACATGACGGCCGTCGCCGCCGGGCGGCGCGCGGCACTGCGCCTGCGCAGCGTCGGAATGATCTACCAGTTCGGCGAACTCCTCCCCGAACTCAGCCCGCTGGAGAACACGGTGCTGCCCGCCCTGCTCGCGGGCCTGTCGAAGCAGGAGGCCTACGCGCGCGGCACCGAACTGCTCGGCGGCCTCGGAATCGAGGCCTCCCTGTCCACGGAGACCGGCTCACTCTCCGGGGGCGAGCGCCAACGCGTCGCCGTGGCGAGGGCGTTGATCGGACACCCCCAGGTCGTCCTGGCGGACGAGCCGACCGGGGCGCTGGACGGCAAGGCCTCGGCCTCGGTGGCGGACCTCCTCTTCTCCCTGCCCTCCACGTACGGCTGCGCCCTCGTCGTCGTCACCCACAACCCGGCGGTGGCGGCACGAGCCGATCAGGTCATGGTGATGGCCGACGGACGCCTGCGCACGGCCGACCGGGCACCGGGTGCCGACGCGGAGGCGGCGCGGTGACCCGCACCGCCACCGCCCCCGGCGCCGGAGGCCCCGGTCGGCTGCGCCTCACCCTGGCGATCGGCCGCCGCGCCGGGCGCGGGCGGGCCGGCACGATGCACCGGGCCTCGCTGTTCTGTGCGGCCGTGATCGCGCTGCTCACCGCATGGACGGTGGTCGGCTCGGCCGTGGTGCACGAGGCACGCGACCAGCGCATGACCGCCAGGAACCCCGTTCCGGTCGGCGCGGCCGGGCACGCCTCGGCCGTGGCGCGCTGGTGGGAGCGTCCGGACAGCATCGCCGGACGGGCCGTCTCCGTGATCCACGTCCGGCCGCTCCGCCAGGACGCCGCGCCGCCGCCCGGCCTTCCCCGCTGGCCCGAGCCGGGCGAGGCCTACCTCTCCCCGGCACTGCTCGCCGCGGACCCGGCCATGGCGAGCCGTTACGGGAGGCTCGCCGGGACGGTCGCGCACGAAGGCCTGGCCGACGGCGCCGAGTTGATCGCGTACCTCAACCCGCCCCGGGAGTCCTTCTTCGCCGAGGTCAGCGAGGAGAACTCCTACATCGGCGGCTTCGGCAACCCGGACCGGGTGTTCTTCTTCGTCACCAGCCACCAGTTCGACCGGGGCCTCGCCGAACTGCACATCCTGCTGCTCCTGATGGCCGGGCTCCCCTGCGGCGCCCTGGTCCTGGTGGCGGTCCGCAGCCAGTCCGAGTCCCGCGACCGGCGTCTGTCCATGCTGGACGCGCTCGGGGCACCGACCGGTGTCCGGGCCCTGGTCCTCGCCGGGGAGGCCGCACTGCCGCTCCTGGCCGGCCTCGGCATCGGCGCCGGTCTGATCGCCGGTATCTCCCTGACCTCTCCGACGCTTCCCTTCACCGGCTATCCGGTCTGGTCGGAGGACCTCCGGTCCGGCCTGCCGCTCCTGCCGTTCGCCCTGTTCGGCGTGTTCGCGCTGCTGCTCCTGGTCGTCGTGGCGGCGGGCATCCGCCGGCCGAGGCGCACCGGCACCCGGCCGGGCCGGGTGCCGCCCACCCCGGCCCGCTGGGCCCCGGTGGTGTTCGGCGCCGGGCTCGCGGTGGCCGCCTGGGGCTCGAACGCCCGGGGCGTCGAGGGCCGGAGCGGGTTCGTGATCGGCGCCGCGGTGACGCTGATCGCCCTTCCGCACACGGCCGCCCGGCTGTCCCGTCTGCTGGGCCGCAGGCTCGCCGACCGGGGTGCGGCGAAGGGCGACGCCGGCCGGTTGATCGCGGGGCGCTGGCTGGCCTCGCGGCCGGCCACCCTCGCCCGACTCAGCGCGGCCCTGCTGGTGGGGCTCGGCATGATCACCATCGGCCAGGTGCTGACCACCCAGTTCACCGGGCCCGCGGAGCAGGCCCGGCAGCGGTTCGAGCAGTCCGGCGCCTCGCTGGTGCAGGTCAGGGCCCGCAACATCCCCGCCACCGCCGAAGGGTTCGTCGCCGCGGCGGGCGCGTCGCGCACCCTGCGCTACTCCCCGCAGACCGGTGCGGACGACGGGACCCCGCGGGTCGGCCTCACCGGCCGGTGCGAAGGGCTCGCCGAACTGGGGCGGCTGAGGGCGTGCCCGCCCGGTCCCGTCCCGCCCGAGGAGGCCTTCGAGAGCCTGACGCCGCTCGGCCGCCAGATCCTGCTGGGCGACGAGATGGTCAGCGCGCCGGTGGCGACCGTCTGCGGCTGTGCCGCCTCCGCGGCCGGCGGCGATCTGGCGCTCCACGGATTCCTGGTCCTCAACCGCGACGGGGAGGCGGGGGTGTCCGCGATCGAGCAGGCCGCCTACGCGCACCTGATCGGGCCGATGACCTACCGGCCCGGACAGTCCTGGATGCTCGGCACCGCGGCGCAGGCCGCCCAGGTCCGCTGGCTGCTCGACGTCGCGCTGCTCGGTCTGCTGGCCCTGGCCCTGGCGGGGACACTGGGCGCCGCCGGAATCTTCCTCGAACAGGCCAGGGCACTCGGTCCGCTCGCGGCGTTCCGCACCGACCGCCGGTTCTACAGCGGCATCGCGTTCTGGAACCTCGCCCTTCCGCTGGGCGCCGTCGGGGTGGCGGGAGCCCTGGTCGCGGGACTCCTCGGCCGACTGCTGATCAACCTCGGCAAGGGCGGGTCGATGTCCCTCCCGCTGCTCGCGCTGGGGCTCGGCGTGGTCGCCGCCTCGGGTACCGCCGTCGCCCTGGTCTGCGGCCGGGTCGCGGCGGGGCAGGCGGCCGCCTGGCGTCCCCGGGCGGACTGACCGGGCAGTCCCCCGGAAACGGGAACGGCGGGCCCGCGTCCACCGGGGACGCGGGCCCGCCGTTCAGGGCTTCGGCCGGCTGTCAGCGCATCGAGCCCGTGCGGAGCAGGGTGCGGATGACGCGCATCGCGACGGAGAGGCTGGACAGCTCGTAGTTGTCCGAACCCCTTATGTCGTCGAGGGTGCTCTTGGCGCGGTTCAGCAGGGTGGAGTTGAGGTCCGCCCAGGCGGTGTAGCGCTCCTCGGGGGCCGCGCCGTCGGGGCCGCAGGCCAGGATGTCGGCGGTCAGCGCCGCGTGGGCCGCGAAGAGGTCCTCGCGGATGGCGGCGCGGGCCATGGACGACCAGCGGTCGGTGCGGGGCAGCTCGATGATGCGGTCGAGCAGGTGGGTGATCTGGAGACGGTCGGCGAGGTCGTAGTAGAGCTCGGCGACCTGGGCGACGTCCTTGCCGGAACGGTCCGCGACCTCGGTGATGTCCAGGGTCGGGAAGGTCGAGGACAGGCCCGCGATCCGGGTGGCGAGCTGCTCCGGGACGCCGGCCTCGGTGAGCTCGTTGTAGACCTTCTCGAACCAGACGAGGTCGTCGCCGCGCAGCGGCTTGGGCAGCGAGCCCCAGACCTGGTTGACCCGGTCGTGGAAGAACTCGATGGTGCCGGCGATGTCCAGCGGCTGGCGCCGGTTGTTGAGCATCCACCGGGTGGCGCGCTCGACGAGGCGGCGGGCGTGCAGCCTCATCTTGGTCTGCGCCCGGGCCGGGACCCGGTTGTCCAGGCCCGCGATCTCGGCCCAGATCTCCTCCAGGCCGAAGACGGCCCGGGCGGCGGTGTGGGTCCGGGCGACCTCCTCGTAGGTGGCCCCGGTCTCCTCCTTCAGGCGGAAGGCGAAGGTGCAGCCGCCGCGGTTGATCGTGTCGTTGACGATCAGCGTGGTGATGATCTCGCGGCGCAGCGGGTGCCGGTCGATCTGCTCGGCGAACCGGGCCCGCAGCGCGCTCGGGAAGTAGTCGTGCAGCGCGGTGCGGAAGAACGGGTCGTCGGGCAGCTCGGTGGCGAGCAGCTCGTCGGCCAGGGTGATCTTGGTGTAGGCGAGCAGCACCGACATCTCGGGCTGGGACAGGCCCCGGCCGTTCTGCTGGCGCTCGCGGATCTGCCGCTCGGTGGGCAGGTACTCCAGGGCCCGGTCGAGCTGTCCGCCCGACTCCAGGCGGTTGATCATCCGGGAGTGGACGTTGACCATGCTGTGCGCCTGGGCGACCGCGTTGGCCAGCACCACGTTCTGCGCGTAGTTGTTGCGCAGCACGAGGTGGCCGACCTCGTCCGTCATCTCGGCGAGCAGGGTGTTGCGCTGCTTGACCGTCATGTCGCCGTCGGCGACCACCTGGTTGAGCAGGATCTTGATGTTGACCTCGTGGTCCGAGGTGTCCACGCCGGCCGAGTTGTCGATGGCGTCGGTGTTGATCCAGCCGCCGGCGCCCTCGGGGCCGCCGGAGGAGGCGTACTCGATGCGGCCGAGCTGGGTGCAGCCGAGGTTGCCGCCCTCGCCGACGACGCGGGCGCGGACCTGCTCGCCGTTGACGCGGATGGCGTCGTTGGCCTTGTCGCCGACCTCGGCGTTGGTCTCGGTGGAGGCCTTGACGTAGGTGCCGATGCCGCCGTTCCAGAACAGGTCGACCGGCGCCTGGAGGACGGCCTTCATCAGTTCGGCGGGGGTGAGCCGGGTGTCGGAGACCCCGAGCACGGCCCGGACCTGCGGCGACAGCTGGATCGACTTGGCACTGCGCGGGAAGACGCCGCCGCCCGCCGAGATCAGCGACTTGTCGTAGTCGTCCCAGGAGCTGCGGGGCAGCTCGAAGAGGCGGCGGCGCTCGGCGTAGGAGACGGCCGCGTCCGGGTTGGGGTCGAGGAAGATGTGGCGGTGGTCGAAGGCGGCGACCAGGCGGATGTGCTCGCTGAGCAGCATGCCGTTGCCGAAGACGTCACCGGACATGTCGCCGATGCCGACGGCGGTGAAGTCCTCGGTCTGGGTGTCGTGGCCCAGCTCGCGGAAGTTGCGTTTGACCGACTCCCAGGCGCCGCGGGCGGTGATGCCCATGCCCTTGTGGTCGTAGCCGGCCGAGCCGCCGGAGGCGAACGCGTCGCCCAGCCAGAAGCCGTAGGACTCGGCGACACCGTTGGCGATGTCGGAGAAGGTCGCGGTGCCCTTGTCGGCGGCGACGACCAGGTAGGTGTCGTCCTCGTCGTGGCGGACCACGTCGGCGGGGTGGACGACCTCGCCGGCGACCAGGTTGTCGGTGATGTCCAGCAGCGCCGAGATGAACGTCTTGTAGGACGAGATGCCCTCGGCCAGCCAGGCGTCGCGGTCGACCGACGGGTCCGGCAGCTGCTTGGCGACGAAACCGCCCTTGGCGCCGACCGGCACGATGACGGTGTTCTTCACCATCTGCGCCTTGACCAGGCCGAGGATCTCGGTGCGGAAGTCCTCACGCCGGTCGGACCAGCGCAGACCGCCGCGGGCGACCTTGCCGAAGCGCAGGTGCACGCCCTCGACCTGCGGCGAGTAGACCCAGATCTCGAACGCCGGGCGCGGGGCCGGAAGGTCCGGGATGGCCTGCGGGTCGAACTTCATCGACACGTAGGAGTGCCACGCGCCCGAGCCGTCGTGCTGGAAGAAGTTGGTCCGCAGGGTGGCCTTGATGAGGTGCAGGAAGGAGCGCAGGATGCGGTCCTCGTCCAGCGAGACGACCTCGTCCAGCGCGCCGGCCAGCTCCTCCAGGATGCCCTCGGTCAGCTCCAGCGCGCCCCGCTGGTGGCTGGGGCTCAGCCTGGCCTCGAAGAGGTTCACCAGCAGGCGGGTGGTGTGGGTGTTGTTGCGGAGCGCGTCCTCCATGTAGTCCTGGGAGAACGTGGAGCCCGCCTGGCGCAGGTACTTGGCGTACGCGCGCAGCATCATCGCCTGGCGCCAGGTCAGCCCGGCGGTCAGGACCAGCTCGTTGAAGCCGTCGTTCTCGGCCTTGCCGGTCCAGGTGGCGGCGAAGGTCTCCTGGAAGCGCTCGCGGGCCTCGTCGGTCAGCTCCACGGCCTCGCGCAGCCGCAGGCCGAAGTCGTAGACCCAGGCGGTGGTGTGGTCGGAGCGGGTCAGCGCGTACGGGTGCTCGTCGAGCACCTCGACGCCCAGCCGCTGGAGGACCGGCAGCACCTCGGTGAGCGAGATCGGGCCGCCCACCCGGTAGATCTTGAAGCGGCGCTCGTCGTCGCCCGCGCCGACCGGCTGGTAGAGGTTGAGCCGGAAGTCGCCCTCGCCGTGCAGCGACTCGATCTGCTTGAGGTCGGCCACGGCGGTGCGCGCGGTGAAGTCGGCGCGGTAGCCGTCGGGGAAGGCGTTGGCGTACTTGCGGGACAGCTCGGCCGCCCGCTCCTCGCCCAGCTCGACGTGCAGCTGGTCGTTGAAGCCGTCCATCCAGAACCGGGCGGCCTCGGCCAGCTTGGCCTCGATCCGCTCGACCTCGGCGTCGGTCAGCTGCGGCAGCTCGCTGCCGGGGGTGACCCGGACGACGAAGTGCAGACGGGTCAGCACCGACTCCGTCGACCAGACCGTGTAGTCGATCGAGGCGCCGTTGAGCTCCTGCATCAGGATGTCCATGAGGCGCAGCCGGATGCGGGTGGTGTAGCGGTCGCGCGGCAGGTAGACCAGCGCGGAGAAGTAGCGCCCGTACTCGTCCTGGCGCAGGAACAGCCGCAGCCGGCGACGCTCCTGCAGGTAGAGGACGCTGGTGGCGATCTGGAGCAGCTCGTCGGCCTGGGTCTGGAAGATCTCGTCCCGGGGGAAGGTCTCCAGGATCTGCAGCAGGTCGCGGCCGTCGTGGCTCTCGGTGGAGAAGCCGGAGTCGGCGATGACGTCCTGGACCTTGCGGCGGACCACCGGGATGCGGCTGACCGACTCGGTGTACGCGGCGGCCGAGAACAGGCCCAGGAAGCGGCGCTCGCCGACGACCTCGCCGTTGGCGTCGAACTTCTTCACGCCGACGTAGTCGAGGTAGGAGGGGCGGTGCACGGTGGCGCGGCTGTTGGCCTTGGTGAGGACCAGCAGCTTCTTCTCGTGGGCCTTGGCGCGCACCGGCGCGGAGAGCCGGCCGAAGGCCTCGCTGACGGCGTGGTGCTGCTCGTCGCGGGTGACCGGGTCGGAGCGCAGGATGCCGAGGCCGGTGCCGGCGACGGCCCGCAGGACCTCCTCGCCGTCGTGCTCGACGAGGTCGTACTCGCGGTAGCCGAGGAAGGTGAAGTGGTCGTCGGCGAGCCAGCGCATCAGCTCCCAGGCCTCGCCGACCTCCTGCTCGGCCAGGCCGACCGGGGGCTGCTCGGCGAGTTCGTCGGCCAGCCGCAGCGCGGAGTCGCGCATCTTGGTCCAGTCCTCGACGACCTCGCGGACGTCGCCGAGCACCCGGCGCAGGTTGGTCTCGATCTCGCGCAGGTCGTCGCGGTCGGTCTCGCGGTCGACCTCGATGTGCATCCACGACTCGACGGTCGCGTCGGCCGGCAGCTCGGTGCCGGCGGCCTGGCTGCGGGCGCAGGCGTCGACGTCGAGGATCTCCAGCAGCTTGCCGGTGATGTCACGGCGGACGACCAGCTGGGGGTGGATGACGATGTGGATCGCGCGGTCCTGGCGGGACAGCTCGTTGGTGACCGAGTCGACCAGGAACGGCATGTCGTCGGTGACGACCTCGACCACGGTGTGGCCGCAGGACCAGCCGTTCTCCTCGACCGAGGGGGTGTGCACCCGCACCTCGGCGGTGCCCTGCGGGCGCTTGAGGCCCAGGCGGTAGTGCGAGGCGGCCGCGCCGTAGACGTCGACCGGGTCGCGGTCGACCAGGTCCTCGGGCGCGGTGTGGAGGTAGTAGTGGTGCAGGTAAGCGGACAGAGCGCCGTTGCTCAGTCCCTCCCCCGGCGCCGCTCCCCCCACCTGGCTGTTCTCAGCGGCTGCTGCTGCCTTCCTGAGCAGTTCGGCCTTGGCTGCGTCCAGCTTGGTCTGCATGACTTCTTGGCTCCTGTCGCGCGCCGTTGCGTGACTCGGTGGTGGTCTCGCTTCGCACCGCCGGGGGTCTCCCGCAATCCTGCCGCACCGCCCTGCTGAAAAGGGCCCATGGCGCGCATGAAACACCTCTGCAGCGGGTAGGACGAGACGTTCGGCCTGCGGAGCCACCCGACGACGCCAGCCAGCCTAACGGGATCAATCGAAGGTGTCAGGGGACAAGCAGGCGCAAACCTGCAGGAAGACCGGGCTGTCCTGGACAGCTTGTCCAATCAGCCTGCCGGTTTGCGCCGAAAGCCGAAAGTTCGTACGAAGTGCCGTGCGCGGTCCGTGTGCGGAGCGTGGACGCTCAGCCCATGTGCGGATGAACGTGCGTGGTCGGCGGGACGAACGTCTCCTTGATCGACCGGGCCGAGGTCCAGCGCAGCAGGTTCTGCGCGGCGCCCGCCTTGTCGTTGGTGCCCGACGCCCGGCCGCCGCCGAAGGGCTGCTGGCCGACGACGGCGCCGGTCGGCTTGTCGTTGATGTAGAAGTTCCCGGCGGCGAACCGCAGCGCCTCCACCGCCTGCGCGATCGCGTAGCGGTCCTGGGCGACCACCGAGCCGGTCAGCCCGTACGGCGCGCCCGCGTCGACCCGGCCGAGCACGTCGTCCCAGCGGGAGTCCTCGTAGACGTGGACGGCCAGGATCGGGCCGAAGTACTCGGTGCGGAACATCTCGTTGCGGAAGTCCGAGGAGACCAGCACGGTCGGACGGACGAACCAGCCGATCGCGTCGTCGTACTGGCCGCCGGCCGCCAGCTCCACCGTCGGGTCGGCCTTGGCCCGGTCGATGGCGTCCCGGTTCTTCTCGAACGCGCGCCGGTCGATCAGCGCGCCCATGAAGTTCGACAGGTCGGTGACGTCGCCGACGGCCAGCGCGTCCACCTCGGCCAGGAGGTCGTCCTTGATCCGCTGCCAGAGACTGCGCGGCAGGTAGGCGCGGGAGAGCGCCGAGCACTTCTGGCCCTGGTACTCGAAGGCGCCGCGGATCAGGGCCGCCTTGAGGATCTCCGGGTCGGCCGAGCGGTGCGCCAGCAGGAAGTCCTTGCCGCCGGTCTCGCCGACGATCCGCGGGTACGCCTTGTAGCCGCCGATGTTGGCGCCGATGGTCTGCCAGAGCGAGCGGAAGGTCGCGGTGGAGCCGGTGAAGTGCAGTCCGGCCAGGGCCGGGTCGGCGAGCGCCACCGCGGACAGCTGCTGCCCGTCGCCGGTGACCAGGTTGACCACGCCGGGCGGCAGGCCCGCCGCCTCCAGCAGCCGCATCAGGTGGTGCGCGGCCAGCGTCTGGGTCGGCGCGGGCTTCCACACCACCGTGTTGCCCATCAGCGCGGGCGCGGTCGGCAGGTTTCCGGCGATCGCGGTGAAGTTGAACGGGGTGATCGCGTAGACGAAGCCCTCCAGCGGGCGGTGGTCGGTACGGTTCCACACCCCCGGCGAGGAGACCGGCTGGTCGGCCAGGATCTGCCGGGCGAAGTGCGCGTTCCAGCGCCAGAAGTCGATCAGCTCGCAGGCCGAGTCGATCTCCGCCTGCTGCGCCGTCTTGGACTGCCCGAGCATGGTGGCCGCGTTGAGCGTCTCGCGCCACGGCCCGGCCAGCAGGTCGGCGGCGCGCAGGAACACCGCCGCCCGGTCGTCGAAGGACAGCGCCCGCCACTCCCGCCCGGCCGCCAGCGCGGCGTCCACCGCGGCCCGGGCGTCCTCCCGGGTGGCGTTGCCGAGGACGCCCAGCTTGGCCGCGTGGTGGTGCGGCTGGACGACGTCGATCCGCTCGCCGCCGCCGAACCGCTGCTCGCCGCCGATGGTCATCGGCAGCGGGACCTGCTCGGCCGCCAGCTCGTCCAGCCGGCGCACCAGACGCTCCCGCTCCGGGCTGCCGGGCGCGTAGCCGAGCACCGGCTCGTTGCCCGGGACCGGGACCTGGGTGACTGCGTCGATGGGCATGGCGGGCTCCGCTCCTCGTCACGGCGGCCGACCCGTTCCGACGACGGGCCCGGCACCCGTCCAGCCTGACCAGCGGCGGGCCGCTCCGCCCGTCCGGACACGCCAACGGTGGACGTGGTCCGCGCCACGCCGGGCGCCGTGCGCGGCCCCCGCGGGCGTCTCAGCCGGCGAGCCGGCCGGCCAGCTCCACCGCCTCCGCCAGGGTGTCCACCACCGGCACGCCGACCGGCTCCAGCTTCTCCCGGGTGTGCGAGCCGCCGGTGTACAGCACCGCGTGGGCGCCCGCGTTCAGCGCGGCCAGCGCGTCGTCCGCCGCGTCGCCGATCAGCACCGTGCGGCCCGGGTCCACCTGCTCGCCGAGCGCCGCCAGGTGCCGGACCAGGTGCTCGGCCTTCTGTCCGCCGGCCGGGCCGCTGCGCCCGTCCACCCGCAGGAACTGGCCGGTCAGGCCGAAGCCCTCGACCACCGGCAGCAGCCGGTCGTGCTCGTACATGGACAGCAGCGACTGGCTGCGTCCGGCCGCCCGCCAGCCGTCCAGCAGCTCGCGGGCGCCGTCGGTGAGGCCGCAGGCGGGGCTCAGCAGGCGGTAGCGGTCGTGGAACGCGTCGTCCAGGCGCTGCCACTCGGCGTCGGAGGGCATCCGGCCGAGCAGGCGCTGGTAGAACCGGGGGATCGGGATCTCGTACTGCTCGCGGTACTCCTGCAGCGTCATCGGGCCCACGCCGATGGTCGCGAAGGCGGCGTTGCTCGCTCCGAGCACCGCCTCCATGTCGTGGAAGAGCGTTCCGTTCCAGTCCCAGACGATATGAGTGCGCACGCGTTGAACGGTAGCGCCGGGCGTCGCCGGACCGGTAGGACGGGGCTCACGCCGCCCGCGCACCGGCCCCGCCGCGGCCGCTCAGGCGAGCAGGGCGGCGATCTCCTGGGTGGCGAACCAGAGCAGGTCGTGGTCCTCGGCGCCGTCCACGGTGAACTGGGCGTCCTGGTCGCCCGCGTCCGCGGCCGCCACCGCCTCGACGGCCGCCGCCACATCGGCCACCACGTCCGCGTCGGAGGGGTCCGCGTGCACCGAGGCCGCCTTGGCGAGCCGCACCGGGCCGGCCAGCACCACCCGGCCGAGCGAGGCCTGGTCCTGGTACTCGTCGCCGGGGAACGGCTTCACCGCCGAGTCGGCGATGTCGAGCGCCACGACGACGCGGCGGCGCGGGGCGGCGGGTTCGGCGGCCAGCAGGCGCAGCGAGGACTGGGCGGCCCGGTTCAGGGCCGCGTACTCCAGCTCCTCCAGGTCGTCGCTGACGTACCACTCGCGCAGCGCGGGCGTCACGGCGTACGCCGCGGACTGCTCCAGCGCGCCGCCCGGGTGCGCCGCCGCCAGGCCGGTCAGGGTGGTGGGCACGTACACGCGCATCGGTGGCACTCTCCGGTTCGTCCAGCGGCACAGCTTCCAGCGCCCCAGAATAAGCGCCGGACGGCCGGCCGTGATCACCCGTTCGCTCCCGGCCGGGCGGGCCGTCCCCGCGGAGGCGGTCAGCGCGCGCTCTCCAGGGAGCGGCGGCAGGTCTCCAGCGCGCTCTCCAGGACCGCTCCGCGGCGGGCCGGGTCCATCATGTTGGGGCCCATCACCGCCAGGTCGGCGGGGGTCGGGGCGAGCAGGTGGACCCGTACGCCGCTCGCCCGCAGCAGCCGGGCCTCCTGCAGCAGCCGGCGGGTCACCGTCCGGCGGTAGCGGGCGACCAACTGGGCGAGCACCCCGCTCGGACGGTTCCGCTCGCGCGGGGCGTGCAAGCGGTGCCGCACGCGCCGGGCGCTCTCGACGGCGGACGCGCCGCCGTCGGTCTCCGGGCGCCCTACCGGGTCGGGCCGCAGCGCCATCGGGGCGAGCACGTACACCTCGTCGAGGCCCCGGTCCAGCAGCAGGTCGGTGTTGGTGGCCGACCAGCAGCCGCCGTCCACGTACTCGGTGCCGCCGACCGGGACGGGCGCGAACCAGCCGGGGATCGCGCAGGAGGCCATCACCGCCTCGTCGACCCGGGCGGGCGGGGCGCCGGGGTCGCCGAAGACCACCCGGCGGCCGCCGCGGTAGTCCACCGCGACGACCCGCAGCGCCGAGCCCTCCGGCCACCCCCTCGTCGCCCCCGGCCCTCCGCCGGGCCCCGCACCGTCCGCGCCGTCGAACAGGCCGCCGACCAGCGCGCCGACCGAGGCCAGCGAGCCCCGGCCGTGCGGCGCCATCGCCGAGACCAGGGTGAGCCAGGGGTACGTGCGCGGGTGCCGGACGGCGTCCCGCAGCAGGCCGGGCGAGCCGATGCCGGCCCGGGGCCGCGGCGGCAGCGCGCCGCCGACCGCCGTGTCGTAGTCGAAGTCGATCCCGGCCAGCGGCCCGGCCGAGACCGGCAGGCCCCGCTGGTGGTCGCGGAGCTGACCGGTGTCCGCCCCGCCGGCGAGCAGCGCGCCGAGGATGGCGCCCGCCGAGGTGCCGAGCAGCACCTCCGCGTCGCCCGGCGGCCGGCCGGTCGCCTCCTCGACGGCGCGCAGCGCGCCGACCGTCCAGGCGGCCCCGAGCACGCCCCCGCCGCCCAGGACCAGGCCCCGCCGGGGAGTGCCCCCGGCCGAGGGCGGTGCCGGGCGCGCCCCGGATACCCATGTCGTCATACCGGCCGCCTGTCGTCGTCGGGGCGGTGGTGGTGCTGCTGCGGTGCCGCGGTGCCGGGCGGACGCCCCGCGAGGCGTACGGCCCGGCCTTCGATCCTGCGCGCGGACCGGCCTGGGGCGCAACGCCCGTCCTGGCCAACGGACCGTCCCCTTTCGGGCCGTCCCGGCCTCCCCGGCGCGTCAACCCGGTGCCCGCCGGGGTGTCCGGAGGCCTGCCGCCGCACGGGCCGACTCACCCGGATAGGTGAACTTCGAAGCCGCCCGGAAGCCCGTCGCAAACCCGTTGCCGCCGTCGGCGGGCGACCACTAGCAAGGACCCGTCCGCACCCGTACCACCGCTCGTCGCCCCGCGCCCGACCACCGACCGCCAACCATCGATCGCCGACCGCCGACCGCCGACCGCCCCCGAGGAAGGCCCATGACCCCGTGCCCGAACCGCTCCGCGCCACCGCTCGCCCCGCCCGCCGTGCTCTCCGCGCGCCCGTACCGCCCGCGCGGCACCGCCCGGGACCACCACCCGGCGCCCCCGCGCCGGCCCCGCCACCCCCGGGCCGCCTGCGCCCCCGCCCAGGCACCGCCGGACGGCCTCAGCACCCGGTTCGCCCACCGGCTGGTGGAGGTGCTCACCGGCGCCCGGCCGTCCGGCCAGCTGCAGCGCCACACCACGCTGGCCTGCTACGGCCAGCTCGCCGCCCTGGTCCGGGCCGGCACCCTGCGCCGGACGTCCGCCGGCGTCCGGCCCCGGCTCGGCCCGGTGCACGACCGCTCGCCCTCGCCGGACGCCGTCGAGGCCTGTGTCCGGGTCGACCTGGGCCCGCGGCACCACATGGTGGCGTTCCGGCTGGAGCCGCGCGGCCCCTCGGGCCAGTGGCAGTGCACCGCCGTGGAGGCCCGGTGACCGCCGACCGCGCCCCGCTGCCGCCCCCGACCGCACCAGCGGCCCCGGCGGCCCTGACGGCCCCGGAAACGACGCGGGGCGCCGCCCCCGTACGGGAGCGGCGCCCTGTCCGGCGGCGGGCCGGTCCGGAGTCCGGACCGGCCGCCTGCCCGGGCTCAGCCCTTGCGGCGACGGCCCTTGGCCGACTTGGCGGCCTTGCGGCGCTCGGCGCGGGTCAGCCCGTCGCCCTCGTCCTCCGCCCCGAGGTCCTCGAAGTCGCCCTCGACCACACCGCCGCCGACCTCGTCCGAGGGGGCCGTGTAGTGCAGCCGCTGCGGCTTGGGGGCCTCCAGGCCCTTGGCCTTGATCTCCGGGCGGGCGGCGTCCTTCTCCAGCTTGTCGAGCATGACCTCGGCGTCGGCCACTGGGACCTCCTCGACCTGCTGCTCGACCTGGACCTCCAGGTTGAACAGGTAGCCGACGGACTCCTCCTTGATGCCCTCCATCATCGCGGTGAACATGTCGAAGCCCTCGCGCTGGTACTCGACCAGCGGGTCGCGCTGCGCCATGGCCCGCAGGCCGATGCCCTCCTGGAGGTAGTCCATCTCGTAGAGGTGCTCGCGCCAGCGGCGGTCCAGCACCGACAGGACGACCCGGCGCTCCAGCTCGCGCATGATCTCGGTGCCGAGCTGGTCCTCGCGGGCGCCGTACTGCGCCTGGACGTCCTCCTGGACCACCTTGGTGAGGAACTCCGGGGTGAGGCCCGCGGTGCCGCCGGCCTCCTCCTCCAGGTCCCCCAGGTCCAGGGTCACCGGGTAGAGCTGCTTGAGCGCGGTCCAGAGCTTCTCGAGGTCCCAGTCGTCCTCGAAGCCCTCGCCGGTGGCGGCCCGGACGTACGCCTCGACGGTGTCGTCCATGAAGTGGCCGACCTGCTCCTGGAGGTCCTCGCCCTCCAGCACCCGGCGGCGCTCGCCGTAGATGACCTCGCGCTGGCGGTTCAGCACCTCGTCGTACTTGAGGACGTTCTTGCGGATCTCGAAGTTCTGCTGCTCGACCTGGGTCTGCGCGGAGGCGATGGCCCGGGTGACCATCTTCGACTCGATCGGCACGTCCTCGGGCACGTTGGCCATCGAGAGCACGCGCTCGACCATGCCGGCCTTGAAGAGGCGCATCAGGTCGTCGCCCAGCGACAGGTAGAAGCGGGACTCGCCCGGGTCGCCCTGACGGCCGGAGCGGCCGCGCAGCTGGTTGTCGATCCGGCGGGACTCGTGGCGCTCGGTGCCGAGGACGTAGAGGCCGCCGGCCTCCTTGACCTCGTCCTGCTCCGCCTTCACCGCGGCCTTGGCCTTCTCCAGGGCGGCCGGGAACGCGGCCTCGTACTCCTCTGGGGTGTCCACCGCGGAGAGCCCGCGCTGGGCCAGTTCGGCGGCCGCGAGGTGGTCGGCGTTGCCGCCGAGCATGATGTCGGTACCGCGGCCGGCCATGTTGGTGGCGACGGTGACGGCGCCCTTGCGGCCGGCCTGGGCGACGATCTGCGCCTCGCGCTCGTGGTGCTTGGCGTTCAGCACCTCGTGCGGGATGCCGCGCTTGCGCAGCTCCTGCGACAGGTACTCGGACTTCTCGACCGACACGGTGCCGACCAGCACCGGCTGGCCCTTCTCGTGCTTCTCGGCGATGTCCTCGACCACGGCGGCGAACTTGGCCGGCTCCGACTTGTAGATCAGGTCGGGCTGGTCGAGGCGCAGCGGCGTCTTGTTGGTCGGGATCGGCACCACGCCGAGCTTGTAGATCTGGTGGAACTCGGCCGCCTCGGTGGTGCCGGTACCGGTCATGCCGGCGAGCTTGTCGTACAGGCGGAAGAAGTTCTGGAGGGTGATGGTGGCCAGGGTCTGGTTCTCGTTCTGGACCTCCACCCCCTCCTTGGCCTCGATCGCCTGGTGCATGCCCTCGTTGTAGCGGCGGCCGGCCAGGATGCGGCCGGTGTGCTCGTCGACGATCATGACTTCGCCGTTCATGACGACGTAGTCCTTGTCCGCCTTGTACAGCTCCTTCGCCTTGATGGCGTTGTTCAGGAAGCCGACCAGCGGGGTGTTCACCGACTCGTAGAGGTTGTCGATGCCGAGGTAGTCCTCGACCCGGGTGACGCCCTCCTCCAGGATGCCGACGGTGCGCTTCTTCTCGTCGACCTCGTAGTCGCGGTCGATCTTCAGGCGCAGCACCAGCTTGGCGAAGTCGGCGTACCACTTGGTCGCCTGGTCCGCGGGGCCGGAGATGATCAGCGGGGTGCGGGCCTCGTCGATGAGGATCGAGTCGACCTCGTCGACCACCGCGAAGTTGTGGCCGCGCTGGACCAGTTCGTCCTTCGACCAGGCCATGTTGTCGCGCAGGTAGTCGAAGCCGAACTCGTTGTTGGTGCCGTACGTGATGTCCATCCCGTACTGGCGCTTGCGCTCGGCGGGCGTCATGTTCCCGAGGATCACGCCGACCTCGAGGCCGAGGAAGCGGTGCACCCGGCCCATCCACTCCGAGTCGCGCTCGGCGAGGTAGTCGTTGACCGTGATGAGGTGCACGCCCTTGCCGGTCAGCGCGTTCAGGTACGCGGGCAGCGTGCCGACCAGGGTCTTGCCCTCACCGGTGCGCATCTCGGCGACGTAGCCGAGGTGCAGCGCCGCGCCGCCCATGAGCTGGACGTCGTAGTGCCGCTGGCCGAGCACGCGCTTGGCGGCCTCGCGGACGGTGGCGAACGCCTCGGGGAGGATGTCGTCCAGGGTCTCGCCGTCGGCAAGGCGCTGCTTGTACTCGTCGGTCAGTGCGCGCAGCTCGGCGTCGGTGAGGTTGACGAAGTCCTCTTCGATGGAGTTGACCTGGGCGGCAATCCGCTGCAGCTTGCGAAGGACCTTGCCTTCGCCGGCGCGCAGGATCTTGTCGAAGACGGACACGTGAGCGGGCTCCTTGCCTGTATTGGCACTGGACGACTGCACGGCGGATCCACCCCACCGCACGGGCCATCGTATGCGAGGAGCCCAATGCCCCGGGAGGTGCGTCAGCACGGTATTCCCGTGTCACCCGCGCGAGCACTTCCGACGATAGCGCCTCGCAGCGGGGCAAACCGGGCGGACGTCCGGCCAGTTGAACGCGCCGATCCGTTAATCGGATGCTCTGAATTCTCTCTGCACGGAATAATCCCTCCATGGATGAGCAGCCGAAGAGTCACAGCGGGCCGCGGCCGGCGGATCCCGTCGTCCTCACCACCGACCGCCTGGTCCTGCGCGCCCCGCGCGAGGAGGACGTCGACGCCGTCTTCGCCGCCTGCCAGGACGAGGAGATCCAGCGCTGGACGGTGGTCCCGTCGCCGTACCGCCGCCAGGACGCCGAGTACTTCGTCCACGAGCTCGCCGCCGAGGGCCGGCGGACCGGCGAGAACCTGATCTGGTGCGTGTTCGAGCGCGGGACCGGCGCGCTGGTCGGCAGCCAGGGGCTGGTGGCCTGCCCCGGCCGCCCGGGCGCCGCCGAGGTCGGCTGGTGGGCCGTGAAGGAGTTCCGCGGCCGCGGGTACACCGCGGAGGCCGCCGCCGCGGTGGCCCGGTACGGCCTGCGGGACCTCGGGCTGCGGCGGCTGGAGTGGCTCGCCTACACGGGCAACGACGGCTCCCGGGCGGTGGCCGAGAAGATCGGCTTCCGCTTCGAGGGCACCCTGCGCTCGTACTCCGAGCAGCGCGGGCGGTTCCTCGACACCTGGATCGCCTCGCTGCTCGCCGACGACCTCCCCGGCTGAGCGCCCGGGCGCCGGCCGGACCGCCGGGCCCGGGCGAACGCCCGGACCCCGGGCGGCCCGGCCCCGCTGTCGGTGCCCCCGTCTAGGCTCGCCGGCATGACCGCCTCGACCCCCGCCCCCGTGACCGTCCTCGGCGCCGACGACGCCCGCCGGATCGCGCTGCGCGCCCAGGGACTGCTCGGCGCCCCGGACCGCCGCGGCGGTGTGCGCGGAGTGCTGCGCCGGCTCGGCGCCGTCCAGCTCGACACCATCTCGGTGCTGGCCCGCTCCCACGAACTGGTGCCGTACGCCCGGCTCGGCGCGGTCGGCCGCCCGGCGGTCGAGACGGCGTACTGGGGCTCCGGCGCGAGCTTCGAGTACTGGTCGCACGCGGCCTGCGTGCTGCCCGTCGAGGAGTGGCCGCTGTTCGCCTTCCGGCGCCGCCACTACCGCGCCAAGGCCCACGTCTGGGGCAAGCAGGTCGACGCGGCCACCTACCGCACCGTGCTCGACCGGCTGCGCGCCGAGGGACCGCTCACCTCCACCGAACTGGGCGGCGCCAAGCGGACCGCCGAGTGGTGGGACTGGTCCGACACCAAGATCGCGGTGGAGCGGGCGCTGGCCTTCGGCGACGTCGTCTGCACCGAGCGGCGCAGCTGGAAGCGCGTCTACGCGCTGGCCGAACAGGCCCTCCCCGCCGAGCTGTTCGCCGCCGAGCCGGACGACGCGGAGTGCCTGCGCACCCTGGTCGCGCAGTCCGGCGCGGCCCTCGGAGTGGCCACCCGGGCCGACCTGCTGGACTACCACCGGCTGCGCGCCGAGCAGCTGGACGCGGCGCTGCCCGAGTCCGGCCTGGTCCCGGTCCAGGTGGCCGGCTGGGGCCCGGACGGCTCCCCGGGCGCCGCCTGGGCCGACCCGGCCGCGCTCGCCGCGGCGCCGCGCGGGCGCCACCGCACCACGCTGCTCTCGCCGTTCGACTCGCTGATCTGGGACCGCCCGCGCACCGAGCGGATCTTCGGCATGCTCCACCGGCTGGAGGCCTACACGCCCAAGCACAAGCGGGTGCACGGCTACTTCGCGATGCCGCTGCTGACCGGCGGGCGGCTGGTCGGCCGGGTCGATCCGGCCCGCGAGGGGCGGACGCTGGTGGCCCGTCAGGTCTCGCTGGACTCCCCCCGGCACCTGGAGGCGCT
This sequence comes from Kitasatospora sp. NPDC057692, assembly GCF_042799475.1. Classification (NCBI taxonomy): domain Bacteria; kingdom Bacillati; phylum Actinomycetota; class Actinomycetes; order Kitasatosporales; family Streptomycetaceae; genus Kitasatospora; species Kitasatospora sp. NPDC057692. The sequence continues at coordinate 21,547 of NZ_JBHVIV010000086.1, forward strand.
CGCCGGGGCGCTGCGCGAGGCGGCCGACTGGGTGGGCTGCGACGGCGTCCGGGTCGAGGCGCTGCACGACGAGGCGCTCCGCCCGGCACTGGAGAAGCTGCTCGGCTGAGCACGGCGGGGGGCGGGGGCGGGGCCCGACGGGCCCCGCGCTCACCCTATTTCGAGGATCTTCTCCCGCATCGCGTACACCACGGCCTCCATCCGGGAGTGCAGCTGCAGCTTCTCCAGGATGTTGCGCACGTGGTTCTTCACGGTGTTCTCGCTGATGAACAGCTCCTTGGCGATCTCCCGGTTGTTCATCCCGGTGGCCACCAGCTTCAGCACCTCCAGCTCGCGGTCGGTCAGCCGCGGCGCGGGCACCAACTCCCGCTCGTCGGACCGGCGCTGGATCATCGACTTGAACTCGGTGAGCAGCTTGGACGCCATCGACGGGCTGATCTGGGACTGCCCGTCGGCGACCGCGCGGATCGCGGTGGCGACCTCGTCGGTGGAGATCTCCTTGAGCAGGTACCCGGTGGCACCCGCCTTGATCGCCTCGTAGAGGTCGGCCTCCTCGTCGCTTATCGTCAGCATGATGATCTTGGTGCTGGGCGCGACGTCCTTGATCGCGGTGCAGGCCTCGATCCCGCTGCGGCGCGGCATCCTGACGTCCATGAGGATGATGTCCGGCAGCAGGTCGGCGGCCTTGAGCACCGCCTCGGCGCCGTCCCCGGCCTCGCCGACGACGGTGATGTCCTCCTCCTCGGCCAGCACGATCTCCAGGCCGCGGCGGAACAGCGCGTGGTCGTCCACCACCAGGACGCGGATCGGCTCCCGCCGGAGCGAGGCGTACTCGGGCTCCGCCCCCGGGCCGGGCGACACCCCCGCGACCGGCCCCGTTGCGGGCCCCAGCCCGAAGTGATCCCCCATCCGCTCCTCCCCCGTCGCCGGTCGTCGTGCGCCAATCATTCCACGGCCGGAGGGCCCTGCGGTCACCCTCCGGCGCCGATTGCCCCGCATCGGGTGACCTGCGCGGCGGCCCGGCACCGGCCCGGCCGGCCCCGGAACGCCGGTGACCCCGGCGGCATCGGCCACCGGGGTCACCCTTCCGTGCTGCTCGGACGGTCAGTCCTCGTCGTCACCCGCGCCGATCGCACCACCGGCGCCGCCACCCTCGACGGTCGAGCCGTCGGCCTTCAGGTGGATCACGCCGTAGTGGTAACCGTGCCGGCGGTAGACGACGCTCGGCAGGCCGCTGTCCTTCTCCACGAAGAGGTAGAAGTCGTGACCGACCAGCTCCATCTCGTAGAGCGCCTGGTCGAGCGCCATCGGGGCGGCCGGGTGCGTCTTCTCCCGGACCACCAGCGGGCCTTCGCCCTCCACTTCCAGGGTTCCCATCATGGTCTTGCGGACGGCCCCGTTGGTGCCGCTCTCCGCCGGCTTCGGCTCGGGCAACGCGGCCAGGGCCGCCGTCGCCTCGGCGACGCTGATCGGGGTGCGGCCGTTGCCGCCCTTGTGGACCCGACGCCGGTCCGCGGACTTGCGCAGCTGGGCGTCGAGCTTCGCCGAGGCCAGATCGAGCGCCGCGTAGGGGTCCGCGGCGGCGGCCTCGGCCCGGATCACCGGACCACGGGTACGGAGAGTGATCTCCACGCGGTCGGACCGGTCGGCCTGCCGCGGGTTGTGTTCCTTGGACACCTCGACATCGAGGCTGATCGCCTTGGTGTCGAACTTCTGGACCTTCTCCAGCTTCTCGGCCACGTGATCCCGGAACCTCTTGGGCACCTCGGTCTTGCGGCCCTTGACAACGATGTCCACGCAGAACTCCGATCCCTCGTTCTGTCGCCGGTCCGGGTGCTACCGGACCGGACTGAGACCAGCCGGACCAGCCAAATCCTTCGCCGGCCCTCCGCCCCACCGGCAACGGTGGGAACGACTGGCCCTCACCTCACTTCCTCCCCACCAGGGACGGTTGAAACCCCCTGGGGCTCATCGAACACCTCACACGGAGTTTTCGCCTCCCCAGCGGAGAGTTCGGGCATGACGGACCAATGGGGCTTGGCGGTCAAGCTGTAGCCCCCTGTCTACCCTCCTGCGAGTGAAACACAGGTAAATACCTGGACAACACCCCCCGTACGGCGCATTCTTTGCTCACTCTCCGTTCCTGAGCCGGGAGGAGCAGCCGTGCCACCGCCCTCCGCACCACCGCAATCACCGTCCGCCCGCGGGCCGTTCGCCCACGTCCTGGCCGGTCTGCTCGACGTGCTGCTCCCGGCGCCCTGCGCGGGCTGCGGAGCCGACCGCGGCCAGTTGTGCCCGGGCTGCCGGCGCATCCTCGCCACCGCCCGGCCCGGCCCCTCCAGCGCCCTGCCCTGGGCGCACGCCGCCGCACCGTACGACGGCCCGGTCCGCCGGCTGCTGCTCGCCCACAAGGAGCGCGGCGCGCTCCGGCTGGCCGGCCCGCTCGGGGAGACCCTCGCCGGGGCGGTGCGCTCCGCGCTCGGCCCGGACGCCGGGCAGGCCCCGCTGCTGCTCGTCCCGGTGCCCTCGGCGCGGGCGGCCGTGCGCGCCCGGGGCCACGACCCGACCCTGCGGCTGGCGGAGGCCGCCGCCCGGACCCTGCGCCGGGAGGGCCTGGACGTCCGCACCGCCCCGCTGCTGCGCCACACCCGCCCGGTCGCCGACCAGGCCGGGCTGCCGGCCGCCGAGCGCCGGCGCAACCTGCACGGCGCGCTCACCGTACGGCCGCTCGGCCACCGCCCGCCCGCGCTCCGGCCGGTCCTGGTGGACGACCTGGTGACCACCGGCGCGAGCCTCGCCGAGGCGGCCCGGGCCCTGTCCGCCGTCGGACTGCCGCCCCGCGCGGCCGCCACCGTCGCGGCGGCCGGCGCGGACCGGCCCGCCGGCCCCGGCGGTCAGCCCGGGTAGATGAACGAGGAGGAGCGGTCCTTCAGCACCAGCTCCCGCCACTGGTTGTTGACCAGCCGGTACAGCTTGCCGTCCGACCCCTGCAGCGCCAGCACCGGCGGCACCAGCGGAGCACTGCCGCCCCCGCCGTTCACCCGGGACTCCGACGCGGCGACCGTGACCATCTCGCCGCCGCTCTGCAGCCGCGCGTCGGTGTTCTGGGACCCGTCCGTGCTGACGTAGTGCAGCTGCTGCAGCTTGTCCTTCTCCTTGCCCAGCACCAACAGCTGGTCCGACTCCGCCCAGGAGACCGAGGCCACCTCCTCGAACACCGGGTTGGCCAGCCGCAGGCCGGTGATCTTCGCGGTCGGCGCGTCCTTGGTGCCGCCGTGGACCACCAGCCCCAGCCAGAGCTTCTGCTCCTTGCTGTCCTTGCCCTCCTTGAGCAGCAGGGCCACCCGGGTCCCGTCCGAGGAGACCTTGATGCCCTGCACCGAGCGGCTGTCCAGGCCGACCACCGGCACCTCGACGACCTTCTTCTCGCGCACCAGCAGCACCCGCTGGCCCTGCGGGTCGCGGTCCACCACGTAGAGGTCGCCCCGACCGTCCCAGGTCGGCGAGGTCAGCCCGTCGCCCCCCTTCGCCTCCGGGCGGTTCGGGGTGGTCACCACCGGCTGCGGCATCGCCGCCATGCCCTCCACGAACGGGACGATGTAGAGCTGGTGGCCGTCCCCGCTGATCGCCGCGGCACGCTCGACGTCCCGGGCCACCGCGATCGGGCCCAGCCGCTTGCCGGACTGCTGCGGGTCCCCCAACGGCCCCTGCACCGGCTCGCCCGCGACGTCACCGCCGTGCGACTCGTACAGCACGCCGTTCTCCTCGCGCTGGTAGAACTGCCGGGTGGCCATCTGCCCGGCCAGCGCGCCGGGGCCGGTCGCGGGCTCGTCGCCGCGGCTCGCCATGCAGCTCGGGCCGCCGTGCTGCCCCTTGAGCTCCAGCCGGTCCACCTGCCCGGTCCCCTGGTCGGCGAGCGTGTAGAGCAGCTGGGTGGCCATCCGCCGGCAGGTGGTGGCGCTGCCCAGGTCGACGTCGCCGACGGACACGTGCCCGGTGCGGTTGTCGTCCAGGCTCACCCCCGTCACCTTCGCCCCGGCGGGGAAGGCCGAGCGGACCACCGGGTCCAGCCAGGTGGACGGCCCGGCGACCAGCGCGTCGGCGGCCGAGCCCAGCGGGTTTATTCGGCGCCGCAGGTAGATCGGGTCGGCGATCAGCACGTCCTGGCTGGTCGCCGCCGCGGCGGTCGGCGCCGACGGGTCCGGCGCCGTGTAGAAGTACCGGTCGACCTGGCGGTAGCTGTTGCGGAAGTTGACCTCGTTGAGGATCAGCCCGTTGGGCAGCTCGTCGATCCGCCACTCGCCGCCCTTCTCGCGCTTGAACGAGAAGGAGGCCGAGAACGTCCGCGCGTCCTGGATCCGGTACGAGTGCCGCTCGTCCACCTCGGCCACCAGCTGGCCGTCGACCGGGACGGAGACGTCGGTGTCGGCGTCGGTCACGCTCACCTTGCCCTGGGTCGGCTTGCCGCCGAGCACCTTGACGCCCGCCTCCGCGTTCCAGCGCGCCGCGGCGGCCGGCGTCAGGTACTTGCGGGCCGTGCCGTAGTTGTCGTCGGCGGTCACCGCGTCCAGGAACCCGGCCAGCAGCTCCGGCGGGGCGGCCCCCTTGGCGGGCTCCACCGGGAAGACCCTGACCTGCAGGTTCTTGTCCGCCGAGCTCTTGGACAGCTCGATCTTGGTGACGCCCCCGGAATCCGGCATCGCCGCGCAGCCGCCGGCCAGCAGGGCACCCAGCAGGGCGCCGACCGTCCCGGCCAACCGCGGCTCAGTCCTGCCGCTGGTCCTTCGCACCGTGCGACCCCTCCGTGTCCGTTCCACCCGTGCCGTCCACCCCGGCGGCCCCGTCCGGCCGCGCGGACCGCTGCGCCACCGACGGCCGGCCCGGCGCCGTGTCCACCATGACCTGCGCGCCGGTCGCACCGTACCCGGCACCGGCCGGCAGGACGTCCGACGGGTCGGCCCGCGGGGCGTCCGGCAGCCGCCGGCCGAGACCCGGGCCGATGCTCAGCACGCCGCCCAGCCCGCTGCCGAAGCCGGGCCCGGAGGCCTCCGGGGTCTCCGGGACGGCCGGGTCCTCGGCCGCGCTCAGCGCGGTCGAGCCCGCCGGGCGGATCGCCCGCCGGTACGGCGTGCCGTAGGTGCCCAGCCCCCGGTTGTTGCGCGAGTCCTCCGGCTCCAGCCGGAACGGCGCCCGGCTGATCTCGCCGCCGCGGGTGCGCGGCAGGGTGAGCCGGAAGTGCGAGCCGCCGCCCGGCTCGCCCCAGGCCTGGAGCCAGCCGCCGTGCAGATGCGCGTCCTCGACCGCGATGGACAGGCCCAGCCCGGTGCCGCCGGTGGTCCGCACCCGGGACGGGTCGGCCCGCCAGAAGCGGTGGAACACCCGGGACGCCTCGCCCGGCTTGAGGCCGATGCCGTAGTCGCGCACGCCGACCGCGACCGCGCCGTCCTGCGAGCCCAGCCGGACCACGACGTCCCGGCCCTCGCCGTGCTCCAGCGCGTTGACCACCAGGTTGCGCAGGATGCGCTCGATCCGCCGGGAGTCGACCTCGGCCACCACCGGCTCGCCGTCGCCGCGGATCACCACCGCGCTGCCCTTGGCCTGCGCCAGCGGATCGGCGGCCTCGACCACCCGGCCGACGATCTCGCGCAGGTCCACCGGCTCGGCGTCCAGGACGGCCGCGCCCGCGTCGAACCGGCTGATCTCCAGCAGGTCGGCGAGCAGCGACTCGAAGCGGTCCAGCTGCCCCTGGAGCAGCTCGGCGGACCGGGCCGCCATCGGGTCCAGGTCCTCGCGGCTGTCGTAGATGAGGTCGGCGGCCATCCGGACCGTGGTCAGCGGGGTGCGCAGCTCGTGCGAGACGTCCGAGACGAAGCGCCGCTGCACCCGGGACAGCTCCTCCAGCTGGCGGATCTGCGCCTGCAGCGCGTTGGCCATCCGGTTGAACGATTCACCGAGGCGGGCGATGTCGTCCGTGCCGGTGACCTTCATCCGCTCCTCCAGGTGCCCGGCGGCCAGCCGCTCGGAGATCCCGGCGGCCATCCGGACCGGGGTCACCACCTGGCGCACCACCAGCCAGGCGATGCCGCCCATCATGATCACCACGAACACGCCGGCGGTCGCCAGGGTGCCGGTGATCAGGTTGAGGGTCTTGGTCTCCTGGCCGAAGGAGAAGACGTAGTACAGCTGGTAGCCGGTGCCGTCCGGGCCGACGAACTGCTGCCCGAAGACCAGGCCGGGCTCGGTCTTGCCGGCGCTGTCCGACCGCTGGATCCGGGTGGGCTGGCTGAAGGTCTGGCCGGCCTCCTGCGAGACCCGCGCCTTCAGCGCGGCCGGGACGCTGTCCGGCGAGATGTCGCCCGAGTAGCGCGGACCGAGGCTGGTCCGGTCCGGCTGCACCGTCTGACCGGTGCTCGGCAGCATCGCGATCACCGAGTAGACGTTCTGCCCGCTGGCCGCCAGCTCGCCGACCTGCCGCAGCAGCCAGGTGCCGGGCTCCTCGGTGCTCGGGTCGGCGGCCACGCCGGTCCGCAGCCGCAGGTCCTTCGCCTCGTCGATCTTCTTGATCTCGGTCTGGAAGCCCGCGATCGCCTGGTCGCGCGCCGCGGCCCGCTTGGTGTCCAGCAGCCCGGTGCGCACCTGCGCCACCACGACGACACCCAGCACCATCACCACCAGGACCGACAGCAGCAGGGTCGCCGCCACCACCCGCAGCTGGATCGAGCGCCGGTACAGCGCCGCGACCCGGTGCACGGGGCGGCGCAGCTGGCGGGTCACCGGCGCGAACAGGGCGGCCCCGCGCCGCCGGCGGCTGCGGACGGTCGAACTCAGCACGTCCCCGCGCACGGCGGAGCCGCCCCCGTCGGTCGCGGCACCCGCCGGGGTCTCGTCGGACTGGTCGCTCACGTCAGCTGGGCCCGGCCTTGTAGCCGACGCCGCGGACGGTCACCACGATCTCGGGGCGCTCCGGATCCTTCTCGATCTTGGAGCGCAGGCGCTGCACATGGACGTTCACCAGCCGGGTGTCCGCCGCGTGCCGGTAGCCCCAGACCTGCTCCAGCAGCACCTCGCGGGTGAACACCTGCCAGGGCTTGCGGGCCAGCGCGACCAGCAGGTCGAACTCCAGCGGGGTCAGCGGGATGCCCCGGCCGTCCCGCTTCACCGAGTGACCGGCCACGTCGATCACCAGATCGCCGATGGTCAGCTGCTCCGGGGTCGGCTCCTCGGCGCGGCGCAGCCGGGCGCGCACCCGGGCCACCAGTTCCTTGGGCTTGAACGGCTTGGTCACGTAGTCATCGGCACCCGACTCCAGACCCACCACGACATCCACCGTGTCGGTCTTGGCCGTCAGCATGACGATCGGGATCCCGGACTCCGCCCGGATCTGCCGGCAGACGTCGATGCCGTCGCGGCCGGGCAGCATGAGGTCGAGCAGGACCAGGTCCGGCTTGGTCTCCCGGAACGCCGCTAGCGCCCTGTCCCCATCCGCGACGAAAAACGGCTCAAAACCCTCACCACGCAGCACGATGCCGAGCATCTCGGCCAGTGCGGAGTCGTCATCAACGACGAGGACGCGTCCCTTCATGGGTCCATCCTCTCATTACCGGATTGTGACCTGCCGCACAGCAGTCCCATTGCTCCAGAACGGCCAACTGGAGGCCCGGCGAATTCCGGCCATACCGGGTGAAAGTTCCGGCCCCGAAGGCCCCCGGAACCTCCCTGAGCACCCACCGGCCGTCCATGGAGCGGCCGTTGCCGTTCAGCAACCGGATCCCCCTGGGGCGCGTCCGACCACCATGACACGATGGGCGCTGCGCCCGGGTGAAGATCCACCCGGCACCGCGACACCCTGACGCCCTCCGAGGAGCAGTGATGACCGACACCCCGGGCTGGGCCTCGCCCGGCTCGTCCGAGCCGTCCCGCGACGGTGCCCGGCCCCCGGCCGACGCACCCGCCACCGTGCCCGGCCCGTCGGCACCACCCCACGACGCCCCGCCCGCCTGGGGCACCGCGCCCGGCGCCCCGCAGCCCCCGTACGGGCAGCAGCAGCCTCCGTTCGGCCAGCAGCCCCTGTACGGGCAGCAGCCGCCGTACGGCCAGCAGCCGCCGCCGTACGGGCCGCCCGGCGGGCAGTACGGCTGGGGCGCACCGCCCAGCCCCAAGCCCGGTGTCATCCCGCTGCGCCCGCTCGGCCTCGGCGAGATCCTCGACGGCGCCGTGTCCACCGTCCGCAAGCACTGGCGGGTCGCCCTCGGCCTCTCCTTCGGCGTGGCCGTGGTCCAGCAGGGCGTCGCGCTCGGCGCCCAGCTCGCCGTCCAGGGCGACACGGCGGAGCTCACCCCGGTGCTGACCTCCCTGGTCAGCCTGCCGCTCGCCTGGCTGCTCGGCGTGATCGCCTCCGCCCTGCTGACCATGGTGGTCAGCCGCGCCATCCTCGGGCAGACCGTCACGCTCAAGGAGGCCTGGCGCGACGCCCGGCCCCGGACGCTCCAGCTCGTCGGCCTCACCCTGCTGAACGGCCTGATCCTCTTCGGCATCGTCCTGCTGGCCTTCGCCCCGCTGATCGGCTACGCGGTCGCCGGGGCCGAGGAACCGGGGATCACCGCCCTGCTCGTCCTCGTGGGCCTGCTCAGCCTGCCCGTCGTCTGCTGGCTCGGGATCCAGCTCAGCCTGGCCGCGCCCGCGCTCATGCTGGAGAAGCAGGGCGTCATCGCCGCCCTCTCCCGCTCCCGCCGCCTGGTCCGCCGCTCCTGGTGGCGGATCTTCGGCATCACCCTGCTCAGCACGGTGATCGCCTGGATCGTCTCCAGCGTGATCAGCACGCCGTTCACGGTCGCCGGCATGGTGCTGGGCTGGGGCGACTTCACCTCCCAGCTCGACTCCGGCGGCACCGCCACGATGCCCACCGCCATGCTGGTCACCGTCGCCATCGGCGGCATCCTCTCCTCCACCATCACGCTCCCCTTCACCGCCACCATCGGCGTGCTGCTCTACGTCGACCAGCGGATCCGCCGCGAGGCCCTCGACATCGAGCTCGCCCGCGCCGCCGGCCTGCCCGAGTACGGCGGCAGCGGCTGGGGCGGCCAGGCCGGCCCCGCCCCGACAGGCCTCTGAGCCCGATGGCGACCTGGGGGGAGATCGTCGTGCTCGCGGGAGGGGCCCCGGTCACGACACCGCGCGACGCGGCCCGTGACGCGGCCCGCGACGAGCTGGTCAAGGCCGACTACCACCGCCACGACCCGAGCATCCAGGAACGGGTCGTCAACTGGATCCTGGACCGGGTCGACGACGCCCTCGGCGCGCTCGCCGGCGGCGGCACCACCGGCACCACCGGGCTGATCCTCTTCCTGGTGGTCGCCCTGGTGATCGGCGCCGCCCTCTGGTGGCGGCTCGGCGCGCCCAAGCGTGCCGCCCGCACCGACCTCGGCGTCTTCGGCGGCACCGGCCCGCGCAGCGCCGCCGAGCACCGGGCCGACGCCGAGCGGCACGCCGCCGACGGCCGCTGGACGGAGGCCGTCCGCGAGCAGATGCGCGCCCTGGTCCGCGGCCTGGAGGAACGCACCCTGCTCGACCCCCGCCCCGGCCGCACCGCCGACGAGGCCGCCGCCGAGGCCGGCCGGGCGCTGCCCGACCACGCCGCCGCGCTCCTCGCGGCCGCCCGCGCCTTCGACGACATCGCCTACGGCGAGCGCACCGCCGACCAGGCCGCCTACCAGCTGCTGCGCGACCTCGACCGGACCCTCGAACGCGCCCGCCCGGTCCTCGCCACGGCCGCCGGAGGAACCGCATGACCAGCGCCACCCCCGCCCCGCCGACGGCGCCGCCCCCCTCGGCACCCGCACCCGGGCCCGCCCCGGCCGCCACCAGCCTCGCCCCCACCGGCCGCGGCCTGTGGCGGCGCGCCCGCTGGTACCTGCTCACCGCCGTCCTCGCCCTGCTCGCCGCCGTCGTCCTGGCCGCCGTCAACGGGGACCGCCGGTACCCGCCGCTCGACCCGCGCTCCTACGACGCCACCGGCAGCCACGCCGTGGTCGCCCTGCTGCAGCGCCAGGGCCTCAAGGTCGACCCCGTCACCGACCCCGCAGCCCGCCCCGCCGGCGCCGCCACCCTCGTCCTGCCCGAGCCCGACCTGCTCACCCCCGAGCAGCTGGCCGCCGTCGCCGCCGCCCGGCCCGCCCGGCTGGTCCTCGTCTCCCCCGGCCCCACCGCCCTCAGCGCGCTCGCCCCCGGCGTCCGGCTGTCCGACGAGAACGGCGGCGTCCCCTACGCCCGCGTCCGCAGCACCGACCCCGGCTGCTCCCTGCCGGAGGCCGTCCGGGCCGGCAGCGCCCACGTCGGCGGCCTGCTCTACACCGCCGGCAGCCGCGGCGAGGGCTGCTACCCGCGCGGCCACGGCTACCCCCTCGTCACCGTCCCCACCGGCCGCGGCACCGACGTCGTGGTCCTCGGCAGCGGCGAGTTCCTCACCAACGAACTGCTCAAGAAGGACGGCAACGCCGCCCTCGGCCTCGGCCTGCTCGGCGCCCAGCCGCACGTCGCCTGGCACCTGCCCGACTACACCGCCCCGGTCGCCGAGGGCGGCCGGAAGAGCTTCCGGGACTTCATCCCCGAGGGCTGGACCTGGGCCGCCGTCCAGCTGGCCGTCGCCGTCGTGCTGGCCGCGCTCTGGCGTGCCCGGCGCCTCGGCCCGGTCGTCAGCGAGAACCTGCCCGTAGTGGTCCGCGCCTCCGAGACCACCGAGGGCCGCGCCCGCCTCTACCGCCGCGCGAAGGCCCGCGGCCGCGCCGCCGACGTCCTGCGCCGCGCCACCGCGCACCGCGTCGCCCCGGCCCTCGGCGTCCCGACCGCGGCCGGCGCGCCCGACCCCACCGCTCTCTGCGCGGCCGTCGCCGACCGCCTCCCCGAGCGGTCCGCCGGGGACGTACGGGCCCTCCTGTACGGCCCGCCCCCGACCGACGACGCCGCGCTGCTGCGGCTCGCCGACGACCTCGACGCCCTCGAAAGGCAGGTACGGAAGCCGTGACCGAGAAGGCCACCACCCAGCTCCGCATCACCCCCGGCACGGCACCCGCCACCCCCGGCACCACCTCCGACACCGCCGTCCCCGGCCCCGCCGCGCCCGGCGGCCCCCGGGTCGGCGACCCGCGCGAGGCGCTGACCGCCCTGCGCGCCGAGATCGCCAAGGCGGTCGTCGGCCAGGACGCCGCCGTCACCGGCCTCGTCGTCGCCCTGCTCTGCGGCGGGCACGTGCTGCTCGAAGGCGTCCCCGGCGTGGCCAAGACCCTGCTGATCCGCACCCTCTCCACCGCGCTCAGCCTGGAGACCAAGCGCATCCAGTTCACCCCCGACCTCATGCCCGGCGACGTCACCGGCTCGCTGGTCTACGACGCCCGCACCGCCGAGTTCTCCTTCCAGCCCGGCCCGGTCTTCACCAACCTGCTGCTGGCCGACGAGATCAACCGCACCCCGCCGAAGACCCAGGCCGCCCTGCTGGAGGCCATGGAGGAGCGGCAGGTCACCGTCGACGGCGAACCCCGCCCCCTGCCGGTGCCGTTCCTGGTCGCCGCGACCCAGAACCCCGTGGAGTACGAGGGCACCTACCCGCTGCCCGAGGCCCAGCTCGACCGCTTCCTGCTGAAGCTGATCCTCCCGCTGCCCGACCGCGACCAGGAGTTCCAGGTCCTCGCCCGGCACGCCGCCGGCTTCGACCCCCGCGACCTCGTCGGCGCCGGCGTCCGCCCGGTCGCCGGACCGGAGCACCTCGCCGCCGCCCGCGAGCAGATCGCCCGGCTGACCGTCTCCCCCGAGGTCCTCGCCTACATCGTCGACCTCTGCCGGGCCACCCGGCAGTCGCCCTCGCTCTCCATCGGCGTCTCCCCCCGCGGTGCCACCGCCCTGCTCGCCGCCTCCCGCGCCTGGGCCTGGCTGGCCGGACGCGACTACGTCACCCCCGACGACGTCAAGGCACTCGCCCTGCCCACCCTTCGGCACCGCGTCGCACTGCGTGCGGAGGCCGAGATGGAGGGCGTCACCGCCGACTCCGTCATCCAGGCGGTGCTCGCCCAGACGCCCGCCCCGCGCTGAACCCACCCCCGCCGCGCCCGCTCGCCCCTCCGGCCGGCTCACCCCCGGTCCCGACGAAGGAACGCACCGCATGGCCCTCACCGGGCGAACCGCCCTGCTCGCCGCGCTCGGCGCCCTCGTCACGGGCCTGCTGCTGCCCTCCTGGGCCGGGATCGGCGCCGTCACGGGTGCGGTCCTGCTCGGCGTCGTCATCGATCTGGTGCTCGCCGCCCCCGTCCGCAGTCTGCGGATCACCCGGGGCGGCGACACCACGGTGCGGCTCGGCGAGCCCGCCGCGGTCGAACTGACCGTCACCAACCCGGCCGGACGCCCCCTGCGCGCCCGGATCCGCGACGCCTGGGCCCCGTCCGCCTGGCGGCCCGGCACCGAGACCGCCGCCTCCCGGCACACCCTGCGCGTGCCCGGCCACGAGCGGCGCCGTGCCGTCACCGTCCTCACCCCGACCCGGCGCGGGGACCACCACGCCCACAAGGTGACGGTCCGTTCCCTGGGCCCGCTCGGCCTGGCCGGCCGTCAGGGCTCGCACCTCGTCCCCTGGACCGTCCGCGCCCTGCCCCCGTTCGCCAGCCGCAAGCACCTGCCCTCCCGGCTCGCCCGGCTGCGCGAACTCGACGGCCGGACCTCCGTCCTGACCCGTGGCCAGGGCACCGAGTTCGACTCGCTGCGCGAGTACCTGCCCGGCGACGACGTCCGCTCCATCGACTGGCGGGCCAGCGCCCGCCGCCACACCGTCGCCGTCCGCACCTGGCGCCCCGAGCGCGACCGGCACATCCTGGTCGTCCTCGACACCGGCCGCACCTCGGCCGGCCGGGTCGGCGACGCACCCCGCCTGGACGCCTCGCTCGACGCCGCGCTCCTGCTCACCGCTCTCGCCACCAAGGCCGGCGACCGGGTCGACCTGCTCGCCCACGACCTGCGCAAGCGCGTCTCGGTGGCCGGCCGCTCCCCGAACGAGATCCTGCCGGCCTTCACCAACGCGATGGCCGTCCTTGAGCCCGCCCTCCACGAGACCGACATGCGCTCGCTGGTCGCCACCGCGCTCAAGATGGCGCCGCACCGCTCGCTGATCGTCCTGCTCACCGGCCTCGACGCGGCCCCGGTGGAGGACGGCCTGCTTCCCCTGCTCCCGATGCTGACCAAGCGCCACGAGGTGGTCCTCGCCTCCGTCTCCGACCCCCACCTCGACGAGCTCGCCGCCGGCCGCGGCACCGTCGAGGCCGTCTACGGCGCCGCGGCCGCCGAACAGACCCGCGCCGACCGCCGCCTCACCGCCGACCGCCTCACCCGCGCCGGCGTCACCGTCATCGACGCCCCGCCCACCTCCGTCGCCCCCGCCCTGGCCGACACCTACCTCGCCCTCAAGGCCGCCGGCCGCCTCTGACAGAGCCCGGAGCAGGCCGAGGAAAAGGGGAAAGCCCCGTCACCGGACCGGTGACGGGGCTTTTGAGTACCGTTCAGGGATCACTCGACCTCCCCCACCCCGGCGTCCTGCCGACGTCTTGCAGGACCCTTGACGGCCTTCCTCGGGGCTCCGGGGAAATGCCTCCAGGCGGGCCGGGCCGGCCATCCGCGCGCGCCGGGGCATTCGCCATTCGGCGCAGTAGGTGTGCAATGGGTAGGTGGTCGGAAACGCAAAGAACCCCCGCCGGTATCCCCGGCGGGGGTTCTCCACAAAGATTGTTCGGCGGCGTCCTACTCTCCCACAGGGTCCCCCCTGCAG
>NZ_JBHVIV010000087.1:0-34756 GCF_042799475.1 Kitasatospora sp. NPDC057692
AGCGGTTCGGGATAGGGGCCGTACTTGCCGATCGGCAAGTACGGCTCGATGAACTCCCACTCGCTGTCGGTCAGTTGCACACGGGTCACGCACCATGGTCTACCGGATCAGGGGCAACCGCGAGGGCGAAACCCGCAAATTGATCACAACCGAATACGCGCCCTAGCCGCTGCGAGCCGCTCCGGGGAGGCCCCGGCCCCGCTACTGCTCGGGCGAGCCGGGCAGGTCGAGGGTCACCCGCAGGCCGCCGGCCGGTTCGGGTGCCAGGTGGAGCTCCCCGTGGTGGGCCTCAGCGACGGCGGCCACGATCGCCAGGCCCAGGCCGTGGCCGCGGCGGGCCGGATCGCTCTCGGCGGTGCGCCCGCGTCCGCGCAGGAAGGGCTCGGTGAAGGTGGCCACGGCCTCCGCCGTCAGCTGCGGACCGGTGTTGGCGACGCCGAGGCGCACCCGTCCGGGCCGCTCCGGGTCGGCCCCGGTGACCAGGGTGACCCGCCCGTCCGCGGGCAGGTTGTGCCGCAGGGCGTTGTGGAGCAGGTTGACGGCCGCCTGGCGCAGCAGGACGGCGTTGCCGGTGGTCGGCGCGGGGTGCAGATCGGCGGTGATCCGGACGCCGCGGGCGGCGGCCTCGTCGCGGACGGCGGCCAGCGCCTCCCCCGCGGCGGCGGCGAGGTCGGTGGGGGCCAGATCGGGCGCGGTGTGGCCGAGGTCGGCGAGCTGGAGCAGGGCCTCGCTGATCTCGATGCCGCGCTGGTTGGTGTCCTGGAGGCGGCCGACCAGCTTGTCCCAGTCCTGGCCGGCCGGGTCGGCGGCGGCGACCTGGAGCATGGTGCGGGTGATCGCCAGCGGGGTGCGCAGCTCGTGGGAGGCGTTGGCGGCGAAGCGCTGCTGGGCCTCGAAGGAGCGCTGGAGGCGGGCCAGCATCTCGTCGAAGGCGTCGGAGAGCTCCGTGAACTCGTCGCGCGGCCCGGTGAGGGCGATGCGGTGCTCCAGCGCCCCGCTCGCGGCCCGGTGCGCTGCCTCGGTGATGTCCTTGAGCGGGCGCAGCACCCGGCCGGCGATCAGCCAGCCGCCGACCAGGCCGACGGCGGTCAGCAGGGCCAGGGCGTAGCCGCTGGCGGTGAGCATCGCGCGCAGGATCTCCTGGCGGGAGGGGGCGTCCGCGCGGTAGCGCGGATTGGAGGAGGTGAGGGGGTAGTTGGGGACGTAGCGCATGCCGACGTAGACCACGGCGAGCGAGAGGGTGCCGGCGGTGACGGCGAAGAGGGTGTAGCTGAGGGTCAGCCGCATCCGGGCGGTCAGCCGGCGCGGGCGCGGGCGGTGCGGGCGCCCGGCGAGGGGGGTTCTGCTCACCGCCGGGGGCCCTCCTCGCCGAGGCGGTAGCCCACGCCAGGCACGGTCTGGATCATCCACGGGTCGCCGAGGCGTTTGCGCAGGCCGGAGATGGTGATCCGGACGGCGTTGGTGAAGGGGTCGGCGTTCTCGTCCCAGGCGCGTTCCAGCAGGTCCTCGGCGCTGATCACGCCGCCGCGCGCCGCCATCAGGACCTCCAGGACGGCGAACTGCTTGCGGGACAGGCCCACGTAGCGGCCGTCGCGGTAGACCTCGCGGCGGAAGGGGTCCAGGCGTACTCCGGCGTACTCCAGGACGGGCGGGGCGGCCTGGGCCGGGCGGCGGGCCAGCGAGCGCAGCCGGACGACGAGTTCGGCGAGGTCGAAGGGCTTGGTGAGGTAGTCGTCGGCGCCGAGTTCGAAGCCGGCGACCTTCTCGTTGAGGCGGGCGGCGGCGGTGAGCATCAGGACCCGGCAGCCCAGGCCGCCCTCGACGATGCTGCGGCAGACGTCGTCGCCGTGGGTGCCGGGGATGTCCCGGTCGAGGACCACGACGTCGTAGCCGTGGACCGCCAGCCGCTCCAGCGCCGCGTCACCGTCGGTGACGATGTCGCAGGCGATCGCCTCCAGCCGCAGTCCGGCCTGGACCGCCTCCGCGAGGTAGATCTCGTCCTCCACCACCAGGACCCGCACGTGCCGTTCTCCCGTCTTCGCCGTTCACAGCCCATTGGACCCGATGGGGCCTATCGAAAACGTATCGGTCCGCGCAGACGTCCTCGAAACACGGCGCCTCCTCCAATGGTCACCGAACGCACCAGCACATCGGGAGGCAGCAATGGACACGCCCCGCACGAGGACGGGCACCGGGACGGGAACCGCGGTGGGCGCGGAGCGGGACACGGAGCCGGGCGCGCCCGCGGGGGCGACGGCACGGGCCGGACGGGGGCGGCTGGCCGCGGGCGCCTCGGCGGTGGCGCTGCTGGCCCTGACCGGGGCGTGCGCCGCCGACCCGCCGGGCACCCGGGCCGCCCTTTCCGCCCCGGCGGCCGCCGTCGGCTCCCGGACCGCGCCGGCCGCCGCCACGGGAGGCGCGACCGGCCCGACGGGAGCCGACCAGGGGACGGCCACGGCCTCCGCGACGGCCACGGCGACGGCCACCGGACCGGAGGCGGACGGCGAGATACCCGACGGCCGTACCCTGAGCCCCTTCGACACCGCCTCCCCGGCCGTGGGCAACCTGGACGCCCCGCTGCGCGAGGCCCTCCAGCGGGCGGCCACCGATGCCCGGGCCCAGCGCATCGAGATGACCGTCACCTCCGGCTGGCGCAGCAGGGCCTACCAGCAGCGGCTGCTGGACCGGGCGGTGAGCAGGTACGGCGGCCTGGAGCGGGCCCGGCAGTTCGTCAACACGCCGGACAGGTCCGCGCACGTCACGGGCAAGGCGGTCGACGTCGGCCCGACCGACGCCGACTACTGGCTCATCCAGCACGGCGCCGCGTACGGGCTGTGCCAGGTGTACGCCAACGAGGTCTGGCACTTCGAACTGCTCACCCGGCCCGGCGGGACCTGCCCGGCGCAGCTCCAGGACGCCGCGGGATGAGGAGGCGCGTCATGACGGCGATCACGGCGGTCCTTCCCGAACCCCGCACCGACGCCGACCGGCCGTCCCGGCGGCGCCGGTCCACACCCCGGCGCCTGGACGCGCCCGGTCGGCGGCCCGGCCCGTGGTGGCGGCGCGGGCCGGTGCCCGCCGCGCTGGGGCTGCTCACCGCGCTCGCCCTCGGCGGCCACCGGCTGGTGCCGGACCTGGGCCTCGGCCTGGGCCGGCTCTGGGAGAGCGCCCTGCCCTGGAGCGGGCTGGTGCTCGCACCGGTGCTGCTGTGCGCGGCGCTGCGCCGGGCCCCGGCGGCGGCCTGCGCGGGCGGGGTGCTGGCCCTGGTGTGGGCGGTGGTGTTCGGGCCGGGGCTGCTGTCCGGCGGGACGGCGGGTGCGGTGGGCACCGCGGGTGCGGCGGGCGTCGGGGGCCTGACGGTGGTCACCCACAACGTCAACGCCGCCAACGGCGACCCGGCCGGCACCGCCCGCGCACTGCTCGCCGCCGGCCCGGACCTGGTCGCCCTGGAGGAGGTCACCGACGCCGCCCTGCCCGCCTACCGGGGCGTGCTCGACACGGCGCTGCCCCACTACGCGCGCACCGGCACCGTGGCCCTGTGGAGCCGCTACCCGGTGGCGGAGTCCCGGCGGCTGGTGATCGACCCCGGCTGGAACCGCTCCCTGCGGGCCGAGGTCAGCGCTCCGGGAGGCCCGCTGGCCGTCTACGTGGCGCACCTGGCCTCGGTGCGGACGACCCTCGGCGGCTTCGCCACCGCCCACCGCGACCGCGACATCGCCGCCCTCGCCACGGCCCTGGACGGCGAACCGCTGCGCCGGGTCCTGCTGCTGGGCGACCTCAACACGGCCTCCGGGGACCGCGCCCTCGCGCCGCTCACCGACCGCCTCACCCGCGCCGCCACCGGCTTCGGCTTCAGCTGGCCCGCGGCCTTCCCCGTGGTCCGGATCGACCACATCCTCACCCGCGGGCTCTCCGCCACGGACACCTGGACCCTCCCGGCGACGCGCAGTGACCACCGCCCGGTGGCGGCGAGGCTCACGGGGTGACACCGGCGCCGACCGCTCCGCCCCGGGAGGGACCGGGGCGCAGCGGTCGGCACCGGCGGCGTCCGGACTCAGCGGGTCGCGGCCCCGGCGTCCTGCGGCTGGACGGCGCACGCGTCGGCCACGTGCCGGCCGGCGAAGCCGAGGAAGGTGCCGAGGACGTGGCGGCACACCGCCGCCTCCTTCTCGTTGCGCGGGCCCTGGGCGGCGGCCGGCTGGGCGGCGCTCAGCGGCACGGCCAGCAGCGCGGCGGCCAGCAGCAGGACGGAACCGATCGCGCGGGCGGCGGATCTGGCGAGTGTCATGACGGCGGAACTCCTTGTCGGGTGGGCGATGGGACGAGCCATCTCCTACCGCACGCCGCTCCCCGCCGATCGGACCCTGCGCCGTTGGTGAGCGTGTCCCGGACAACCGGACCGGCCCCGCGGGTCGGGCCCGCCGGGCCGGTCCTGCGGCCCCCTCCGGGCCGGTCCTACGCCCCCCGCCCGCCGGGCCGGTCCGGGTCAGTCCTGCGGGCACGACGCGCCGGGCGAGGCGAGCACCCGCGCCGCGCAGCGGTGCCCGCGCGCGGCGGCCTCCCGCAGCCCGGCCCCGCCCGGCCCGGTGCCGGTCAGCCGGCCGTCCAGGAAGGCCGCGAGGAAGCCCGCCGCGAAGGCGTCGCCCGCGCCGGTCAGGTCGCGGACCTCGCCGACCGGCGGCACCGGCACGGTGAACGGCCGCTCCCCCGGCACGTCGATCGTGGTCGCCTCGGCGCCCGACTTGGTGACCACCGTGGTGGCCGCCAGCCGGTCCCGCTCCGGCCCCGGCCGGCCGTCGGCGAGCAGCCCCAGGTACGCGGACTCCTCCCGGTTGGCGAACAGCAGGGTGGGCGCGAGGTCGGCGGCGAGGGCGAGGAAGCGCTCGCGGCCGAAGCCCTCCAGCATGCCGGTCGAGGAGGCGTCCAGCGAGGTGGTGCCGCCCGCCGCCCGGATCCGGCGCAGCGCGTCGACGGCGGCCGTGCCGACCGGCTCCCCGTCGAAGGAGTAGGCGGGCACGTGCAGGTGGGTGAGTCCCTCCAGCCAGGCGTCCGGGACGGTCTCCAGCAGGGTGGCCGCACCCCGGTCGGGGAGCATGGTGCGCTCGCCCGCCTCGTCGATGAGGACGACGATGCTGCCGGTCCTGCCGCGCCGGGCGACCCGCACGTCCACACCGCGGCCCGCCAGTTCGGCGGTCAGGCCGTGCCCCGCCGGGTCGTCGCCGACGCAGCCGAGGAACCTGGTGGGGCACTGGCCGGCCGCGAAGGCGGCGACGTTGGCGGCGCTGCCGCCGCGCTGCCGGAAGACCCGGGCGTCGGAGTCGGTGCCGTGCCGCAGCGGGCCGGCCACCCAGACGACGACGTCCTCGACGAGGTCGCCGAGCACTCCGAGCACGCGTCAGCCCTCGTTCCGGGCGTTCCGGCCGACGGCCAGCGCGGTGGCGATCTCGCCGCCCAGCCGGACGTTGCCCCGGTAGACCTCGATGTTCACCTCCAGGCTGCGGCCCTGGGTGTCGCGCTGGATGAAGTCGAGCAGGAACGGGGTGGAGGAGTTGCCGGTGATGCCCCGGCGCTCGGCCTCGGCCCAGGCGCGGGTGAGCAGCGCGTCCAGCTCCTGCGGCGGGAGCTGCTTGTCGGGGTCGACCGGGTTGGCGATCAGGACCGCCTGCGGCAGCTGGAGGCCGTCGCGGGCCTCGATCACCTGGGCGGCCTCCTCGGGGCTGTCGACCCGGTAGCCGATCGCGTGGCCGGAATCGGTGACGTAGAAGCCGGGGTAGCGGCGGGTGCGGTAGCCGATGACCGGGATGTTGAGGGTCTCGAAGCGCTCCAGGGTGGCCCGGATGTCGAGGATCGACTTCACCCCGGCGCTGATCACGGTGACCGGGGTGGTGGCCAGGGTGGTCAGGTCGGCGGACTCGTCGAAGCTCTCCGAGGCGCCGAAGTGGACGCCCCCGAGGCCGCCGGTGGAGAAGACCCGGATCCCGGCGCGGTGCGCGAGGAAGGCGGTGGCGGCGACGGTGGTGCCGCCGTGGCGGCCGAGCGCGGTGATCACCGGGAGGTCGCGCAGGCTCGACTTGTCCAGGTCGTCGGACTCGGACAGCTCCTTGATCTGCTCGGTGGACAGGCCCACCGTGGGCACGCCCGCGAAGACGCCGATGGTGGCCGGGACGACACCGGTGGAGCGCAGCCGCTCCTCCGCCTCCAGCGCCACCTCCAGGTTGCGCGGCCGGGGCAGCCCGTGGGTGAAGATCGTCGACTCCAGGGCGACGACGGGGGCACCGGCGGCGACGGCCTCGGCGACTTCCTCGGAGATGCGGATGGGCAGTCCGGTCATGGCGGTGTGCTCCCTGTGAGGCTGCCACCACGGTGTGGCAGGGGTGGCTTCAGCGTAGGGAGCGATCACATCGGGATCCAGAATGAATACCGGCCCTTCTCATAGACTTCCGGCTATGAGTTTCACCCTGCGTCAGCTGGAGGTCTTCCTCGCGGTGGCCGACACCCTGCACTTCGGCCGGGCCGCCGAGCGGCTGCACATCTCCCAGCCGACGGTCAGCCAGGAGGTCGCCCGGCTGGAGCGGACCGTCGGGGTGGAGCTGTTCGACCGCAGCAGGCGGGCGGTGCGGCTGACCCCGGCCGGGGAGGTGATGGCCGCCGAGTCCGCCGGCCTGCTCGACCGGGCCGGGGCTCTGCTGGCACGGGTGCGGCTGCACGAGGAGGCCCGGCTGGGCACGGCGCGGATCGTCGCCTCGCCCACCGTGGTCAACCGGCTGCTGCCGGCCGTGGTCAGCCGGGCCGAGCGCGAGCTGCCGGACCTGGTCCTGGCCGAGCTGTCGGTGGACACCGGCCGGGTCTCGTCGACGCTCGCCGCCGAACTCGCCGACATCGGCCTCGGCCGCTTCCTCGACGAGGTGCCCGGCTACCGGCGGGAGCGGATCGCCGACGAGCCGGTGCGGGTCGCGCTCAGCCGGGACCATCCGCTGGCCGGGCGGGAGGCCGTCCGGCTGGACGAGCTGGGCGACCTGCCGCTGCTGCTGTGGCCGCGGGAGCAGAGCCCGCGCTACTACGACCACGTTCTGGCCCTGTGCGCCGAGCGCGGGGTGGAGCCGCCGGTGCTGGTCGGCCCGGCCCGGATCGTCGGCTCCCGGCTCTACCTGCTGGCGCAGAGCCGGGCGTTCTCGCTCGTCCCCGCCTCGATGACCGGCCACCTCACCGGGGACGTGGTCACCGTGCGGCTGGCCGGCCGGGCCACCCTGCCGCTGGAGTTGCAGTGGCGCCTGGACGACCGCCGCCCCGGGCTCGCGGCGCTGCGCGAGCTGATCCGCGAGGAGGCGGCCGTCCTGGAGGCGTTCTGACCGCTCCGACCGCTTCCGGCCGTGCCGACCGTTCCGACCCGCCGGGCCGCTCAGAACTGCAGCGACCAGCCCTTGACCGTGCCGGGGAAGTAGCCGCCGACGTCCGTCACCCGCAGCCGCCAGACCCCGGCCGCGGTGTGTGCGGAGGCGTCCACCCCGTACACGGCGACCAGGTTCGAGTAGGCCTCCCCGATGTCGGTGTCGTGCAGCAGGAACGCCGCACCGTCCGGGGCCACCAGTTCGACCTTGAGGTCGCCGCGCCACCAGTAGTCGATGTCCACGGAGACGTCGAGGTCGCGGGGCGCCTTGCCGGACACCCCGGTGACGGTGATCGGGGACTCGACGGTGCCCTTGCCGTCGAACGGAACCGGGCCGGGGGCGGCGAACTTCGGGCCGCGCGGCCGGTTGGGCACCGTGCCGGTGTACAGCAGGCGGTCCGGGGAGCCGGTGCTGAGCCCGTGCAGCGAGCCGACGGTCGCCGCCGAGGTCAGCGCCGCGGCCACCTGGGCGGGTGTGGCGGTCGGATGCGACGCCAGGTACAGCGCGGCGGCGCCCGCCGCGTGCGGGGAGGCCATCGAGGTGCCCGACATGGTGGTGCTCAGGCCGCCCATGTCGACCACGTGCCAGACCGAGGCGATGTCCACGCCCGGCGCGTAGAGGTCCACCAGCGGGCCGTAGTTGGAGAACGAGGCCTCGGCGTCGTCCCGGTCGCTCGCGCCGACGGTGACGGCGGTCGGCACCCGGGCCGGGGAGTGCTGGCTCGCGTCGATGCTCTGGTTGCCCGCGGCGACCGTGTAGGTCAGGCCCGCCGCGATGGACCTCGCGACCGCCGCGTCCATCACCGGGTCCGGCTCGCTGCCCAGGCTCATGTTGACCACGGCCGGGCGGACGGCGTGCTTGGTGACCCAGTCGATGCCGGCGACCACCTGCTCGGTGGTGCCCTCGCCGTCGTCGTTGAGCACCCGCACCGCCACGATCTTCGCGGCTTTG
The DNA here is from genome assembly GCF_042799475.1 of Kitasatospora sp. NPDC057692. Lineage (NCBI taxonomy): Bacteria > Bacillati > Actinomycetota > Actinomycetes > Kitasatosporales > Streptomycetaceae > Kitasatospora > Kitasatospora sp. NPDC057692. The sequence continues at coordinate 8,340 of NZ_JBHVIV010000087.1, forward strand.
GCGACGCCGTAGGACGCGCTGGCCACCGTCCCCGCGACGTGGGTGCCGTGGCCGTGGCCGTCCTGCGCGACGTTGTCGTTGTCGATCGCGTCGTAGCCGTTCGAGGCCCGGCCGGCGAACTCCTCGGAGGTGACCCGCACCCCGGTGTCGATGATGTACGCCGTCACTCCGGCGCCCGCCGTGTCGGGATAGGTGTAGCGGTCGTCGTAGGGGATGCGGCGCTGGTCGATGCGGTCCAGGCCCCAGGACTCCGGACCCGTCTGCACGCCGTCGGCCCGCACCCGGCGGTTCTGCGAGACCAGCTCCACCGACGGATCGGCGGCCAGCCGCCGGGCCTGCTTCGCCGTGAGATCGGCCGAGAACCCGCGCAGCGCGGCATCGTAACTGCGCCGCACCGTCCCCCCGTAGGAACGGGCCAGCGCCGCCGCGCCGTCCGCCACCGAACCCGCCACCGCGGCAGCGGGCTTGAACACCACCAGATAGCTCCCGGGAACCGCGGCGGGCGACCCCTCACCCTGCACCACCCCCTCCTGGGCCGCCGCCGACGCGGGGAACACCCCGCCGGCGCCGACCACCAGGACCGCGGCCGTGCCCAGCACCCCGCAGACCCTTCGCAGACGTCGTCCAGAACCCATCGTCGAACCCCCTCCGGTACGAACCTCTCAGCAAGACTGACTCTTCATCAGATCCATGGCAATCAAAGACGGTTGTGCTTCGCCGACGACCGACCCGGGATCCGCCCGGACCGCTGGCGCGCGGCGCTCCGCCGGGACCGCTCAGAAGTGCAGGGCCCAGCCGTTGACCGTGCCGGGGAAGAACTCGCCGTAGGTGGTCACCCGCAGCCGCCAGACCCCGGCCGCGGTGTGCGCGGAGGCGTCGACGCCGAAGGTGGTGAGGACGTCCCCGCCGAGTTCCACGCGGTCGAAGTCGCGCAGCAGGAACACCGCGCCGTCGGGGGCGGCCAGCTCGACCTTGAGGTAGCCGCGCCAGTAGTAGTCGATGTCGACCACGACGTCGAGATCGCGCGGCGCCTTGCCGGACACCCCGGTGACGGTGATCGGGGACTCGAAGGTGCCCTTCCCGGTGAACGGCACCGGGGCGGTGGAGGCGAACCGCGCACCGCGCGTCCGGTTCGGCACCGTGCCGGTGTACAGCAGGCGGTCCGGGGAGCCGGTGCCGAGGCCGCGCAGCGAGCCGACGGTCGCCGCCGAGGTCAGCGCGGCGGACACCTGGGCGGGTGTGGCGGTCGGGTGCGACGCCAGGTAGAGGGCGGCGGCGCCCGCCGCGTGCGGGGCGGCCATCGAGGTGCCCGACATGGGGGTGCCGAGCCCCGGGAGGTCCGCCCAGAGCGACACCGACTCGATGTCCACGCCGGGCGCGTAGAGGTCCACCAGCGGACCGTAGTTGGAGAACGAGGCCTGCCCGTCGATCTTGTCGCTCGCGCCCACCGTGATGGCGCTCGGCACCCGCGCCGGGGAGTGGGTGTTCGCGTCGGCGTGCTGGTTGCCCGCGGCGACCGTGTACGGGATGCCGGCGGCGACGGCGCCCGCGACGGCGGCGTCCAGGACCGGGTCCACCTCCCCGCCCAGGCTCATGTTGACGACGGCCGGCCGGACGGCGTGCTTGGTGACCCAGTCGATGCCCGCGACCACCTGCTCGGTGGTGCCCTCGCCGTAGTCGTTGAGCACCCGCACCGCCACGATCTTCGCGGCCTTGGCCACCCCGTAGTTGCGGGCGGCGACCGTCCCCGCGACATGGGTGCCGTGGCCGTGGCCGTCCTGCGCGACGTTGTCGTTGTCGATCGCGTCGTAGCCGTAGGAGGCGCGCCCCCCGAACTCCGTCGAGGCGATCCGAACCCCGGTGTCGATGATGTACGCCGTCACCCCGGCACCCGCCGTGTCCGGATAGGTGTAGCGCTGGTCGAGCGGGAAGCGGCGCTGGTCGATGCGGTCCAGGCCCCAGGACTCCGGACCCGTCTGCACGCCGTCGGCCCGCACCCGGCGGTTCTGCGAGACCAGCTCCACCGACGGATCGGCGGCCAGCCGCCGGGCCTGCTTCGCCGTGAGATCGGCCGAGAACCCGCGCAGCGCGGCATCGTAACTGCGCCGCACCGTCCCCCCGTAGGAACGGGCCAGCGCCGCCGCACCGTCCGCCACCGAACCCGCCACCGCGGCAGCGGGCTTGAACACCACCAGATAGCTCCCGGGAACCGCGGCGGGCGACCCCTCACCCTGCACCACCCCCTCCCGGGCCGCCGCCGACGCGGGGAACACCCCGCCGGCGCCGACCACCAGGACCGCGGCCGTGCCCAGCACCCCGCAGACCCTTCGCAGACGTCGTCCAGAACCCATCGCCGAACCCCCTCCTGGTATGGACCTTTATGGACCTCTCCACCAGCCTGATGGATCGTCAATTCCCTGACAACCAACGGCTGTTGCTCTTCTGAGAAGATCGGACCGGGATCCGTGCGGACCGGCGGTGCACGGCGCGCCGAGACTGACACCGCACCGGGCGGTGCGCTATCTTCCGTACGGAATCGCCCTGTTGGGGCGGGGTTGCCGACCGGTGGGGGCAGGCACCATGCACAGCGCACGCGATGTCACGCAACCGGACGGGGAACCGGGCAGACCCGGCGTCCCCCGGATCACACCCTTCGTTCGCGGGCCGTTCACCGGCCTCGGCGAAGGCGACCTGCGGGAGCTCGGGCGGCTCGGCACCCGGCGGGTCTACGCTCCCGGCGAGGCCCTGATGATCGAGGGCCAGCCGGGCGACCGGGCCGCCCTCCTGCTGACCGGTTGCGTCAAGGTGGTCGCCGCCACCGAGGACGGCGGCGAGGCCCTGCTCGCCGTCCGGCTGCCCGGTGAACTCCTCGGAGAACTGGCCGTGCTGGACGGCGAGCCGCGCTCGGCCAGCGTCCTCGCGGTGCGTACCAGCACCACCCGGGAGATCGGCGGTCCGGCCTTCCTGGAGTTCCTCGCCGACCGGCCCGCCGCGGCCCTCGCCGTCCAGCGCTCGGTCACCCGCAAGCTGCGCTCGGCCACCCGCCACCGGGTCGACGCCGGCCACGGCACCGGCCTGGCCCGGCTCGCCCGCACCCTGCACACCCTGCTCGGCTCCTACGGCACGCCCGTCGAGGACGGCCTGCGGATCGACGTCCCGCTCAGCCACGCCGACCTGGCCGCGCTCGCCAGGCTCTCCCCCGCCAGCGTCGAGCGCTCGCTGCGCACCCTTCGCGGCCAGGGCGCCGTCCGCACCAGCTACCGCGAACTCGTCGTCCTCGACCGCCCCCTGCTCGCCCGGGCGGCCGGCGTACCGCTCCCCCCGGCAGGAGGCGGCCGGGCATGAGCCGCACCGCGACCCCCCGGCTGCGCCGGATCTGCCTGGTCGTCGACATCGAGGCGTACGGCGGCCGACCGTACCCGGTCCAGCAGAAGGTCCAGGAGCGGCTGGACCGGGCGCTGGACCACGCCTGCAAGCGGGCCGGCGTCGACCGGTCGCGCTGCGAGGCCCAGGACCGGGGCGACGGCCAACTGCTCCTGCTGCCGCCCGTGACCGACGAGGCGAAGGCGTTGCCGGGCCTGGTGCTCGGCCTGCGCGACGCGCTGCACACGCTCAACCAGGCGTCCGGCACCTCCGGCCGGCTGCGGATCCGGGCGGCCCTCGCCCAGGGCGGGGTGCAGCGGGCGCCGCTGGGCTACCTGGCCCGTTCGGTGGAGACGGCCTGCCGGCTGCTGGACTGCGCGCAGGCGCGGGCGGCGCTCAGGACCACGCCGGACACCGACCTGGCACTGGTGGTCGCCGACGACCTGTTCACCGACGCCTTCGCGACGGGTGCGAGCGGCGTGCCCGTCGAGGAGTTCACCGAGATCACCGTGGCGATCCCGGACAAGCGCTTCGAGGCGCGCGCCTGGCTGGCCACGCCCCGCTCGGGCGACCTGGTGGTCCTGCCCTCGCCCGCCCCGCCCGGCTCCCGCCGCCGGTCGGCGGGCTCGGCATTGCTGCGGGGCCTCGGCGACGCCCTGGTCGGCGCCGCCCTGGGCGCCACCCCGCACGTCCCCCACGACGACCCGCACCACCACCACGAGGACGGCCACGGGCACACCTGGCACGACCACCACGGCCACCACGGCCACACGGACAGCCGGGGCGACGAGGAGCACCACGAGCGCCACGGGCACGAGGCCGAGCAGCCGGCGGACTCCCCCACGGACCACCACGCGGACCACGACAACGGCCACGGGCCGCACCACGACGGCTACGGCGCCGACGTCTGGGCCGCCGACGACCCGCACCACCACCAGGACCCGCACCACGAGGACACCGGCACGCCGTACGACGACCACCACCACTCCCATGACACCCACCACGGCCACGACCCGCTCGACGGTTCGGCGGACCCCTGGTGGCACGGACCGCACCACTGAGGCGCTCCCCGGGAGCGATCGTCTCCGAAGCGCCGCGCCGGCGGGCACCGGCGCGCTAAGGTGGACGACGCACTGTCACGGGGAACGGGGGTCGCGGTGCCCGAGGCGCAACCCGCAGCGGAGGAAGCCGGACCGGTCGACGATCTCGCCGCACTGGCCCGGGAGTTCACCGGCGCGCTCGCCCGCGAGCAGCAGCTCGCCGAGCGCCGGGAGGACCTGATCGCCCGGCTGCACACCGAGCTGGAGCAGCTGCGGCGCGGCGATCTGGAGCGTGCGCTGGACCTGGTCCGCCACCCCCTGATCCGGCTGCACGACCAGATCCTGCGGCAGGCGGAGCTGCTCGACTCCCCGCTGACCGTGGACGAGTTGGGCGTACTCCTGCGCGCGCTCGCGGACGAGACGGCGGACGCCCTGGCCGGCACCGGCGTCGAGCGCTACACGGCAGCGGTGGGCGAGCCCTACGACCCGGCCCGGCACCGCCCGGTGGGGCGGGACACCGCCGCGGCCCCCGAGGAGGACCGCACGGTCAGCCGCGTCGTCTCGGCCGGCTTCGCCTCCGGCGACCGGGTGGTGCGCAAGTCCGAGGTGGTCGTGGCCCGCTGGGACCCCTGACGGCTGCGCGCTCCCCCGCTCCTGTTCGGTGAACCCCCTGGGAAGGGACCGCATGGCCGTCTACGGCATCGACCTCGGCACCACCTACTCCTGCGTCGCCTGCGTCGACGACGTCGGCCGGCCCACCGTGCTGCGGAACCTGGAGGGCTCCGACACCACCCCCTCGGTGGTGTACTTCGAGAGCGCGGACTCCACCGTCGTCGGCCAGAGCGCCAAGGACGCGGCCGTGCTGGACCCGGAGCGGGTGGTCCGGCTGATCAAGCGGGACATGGGCGAGTCGGTGCTCCGCGAGTTCCACGGACGCGCCTTCACGCCCGAGGAGGTCTCGGCCCGCATCCTGCGCAAGCTCGCGGACGACGCGCGGGTCAGCGGCGGGGCAGAGGTGCGGGACGTGGTGATCACGGTGCCCGCGTACTTCGGGCTCGCCGAGCGCGACGCCACCCGCAAGGCCGGGGAGATCGCCGGCCTGCGGGTGCTGGACGTCGTCGCCGAGCCGATCGCCGCCGCCCTTGACTACGGGGTGCTCGACACCGACGCCGAGCGCGACCGCTCCGTGCTGGTCTACGACCTGGGCGGCGGCACCTTCGACACCACCGTGCTGACGCTGCGCGGCACCGACCTCAAGGTGCTGTGCACCGACGGGGCCAAGGAGCTCGGCGGGACCGACTTCGACGACCGGATCGTGATGCACCTGGTCGAGGCGTTCCGCGCCCGGTTCCCCGAGGTGGACGACCCGCTGGCGGACCAGCACTCGGAGACCCAGCTGCGGCGGGACGCGGAGGACGCCAAGCGGGCGCTCTCCTTCCGCGAGCGCTACACCGTCCGCGTGATGCACCAGGGCCGGGTCGCCGAGGTCGAGTTGACCCGCGACCTGGTGGAGGAACTCACCCGCGACCTGCTCGACCGCACGGTCGAGATCACCCGGCGCACCCTGGCGCTGGCCCGCGAGCGCGGGGTCGGGCGGTTCGACGAGGTCCTGCTGGTCGGCGGCTCCACCAAGATGCCCGCCGTGGCGCAGCGGCTGCGCGAGGAGTTCGGCTTCGAGCCGAGGCTGCACAACCCCGATCTGACGGTGGCCCGCGGCGCCGCGCTGTACGCCCTCGACCGGGCCCTGTCCATCGTCAAGAGCGGTGACCTGCCCGCCTCCGGGGCCCCCGACCTGCCCGATACCGGCCGGATCACCCGGCAGGCCTACCAGGTCGCGACGGTGGCCGCGCGCGGCTACGGCATCCGCGTGCTGGACGTCGAGACGGACCGCGAGTACGTCAGCCACCTCGTCCACGCGAACGACGGCCTCCCGGCCGCGGTGACCGAGGACTTCTACACCGTCCGCGAGGGTCAGCGCCGGGTGCGGATCCAGGTGATGGAGCAGGCCGGCGCCGTCGAGTCCGAACAGCTCGACCACAACACCGTGGTCGCCGAGGGCGATCTGGACATCCCGCCGGGCAAGCCCGCGCGCTGGCCGTTCGCCTGCGAGTTCTCGCTCGGCGCCTCGGGGCTGCTGGAGGTGGTCGCCACCGAGCGCGAGACCGGTCGGCGGCTCGAACTGTCCGTGCAGATCGGCGGCATGACCGAGGCCGCGGTGGACGAGGCCAGGATCGCGCTGGGCCGCGAGCAGATCACCTGACGGCGGCGGGAGGCCGTCCGAGATGGCGTTCGACGAGGCGCGCTACCTGCGCGAGGTGCTCGACCGGGGCCTGCCGGTCGACGAGGACCTGCGGCACCGCTACCAGCTCCCGGCCGAGCTGACCGCGGCCGGGGTCGACGAGGCGGTGCGGGCCGCCCGCGCCTGCTGGCGGCGGCACCGCACCCGGCTCAAGTACCTCGCGGTGATCGAGGAGTTGGAGGCCGGCCACCTGCCGCACCAGGCCGTCTTCGAGGCGGCGCGGGGCGGCGACCTCGCCCCGCTGCGCGCGGCCGTCGCCGAGCAGGGCCGCCGCGCCGCGGCCGCGCGGGACGAGCTGCTCGCCACCCTGCGCGAGGCCGCCGCCGGCCTCGGCCTGATCGCCCCCGCCACGCTGGCGCGGGTCGGCGCCGTCCACGGGGCCGACCCGGCCCGGCTGGACGAGGCCCTGGCGGCGCTGACCGTCACCGTCGCCGCCCCGGACCCGCTCCCCCGCGACCTGCCGCACCCGGCCTATGCCCGCTGCGCGCGGCAGCTGGCGGTCCTGCGGCTGCGCCACCTCGCCGACTTCCTGACGGCCGGCGCCCCCGGGGAGCACACCGACGCCCCGGTCCGGCCGTTCACCGGCCCCGCGCCGACCGAGCGCGCGCTGGAGGCGGCCGCGCTGCGCTGGGGCCGACAGCCGCACGGCGCCGCCCACACCGCGGCGCAGGCCGTGGCCGCCGCCGCGCGCAAGGTCCTCGGCGACCTGGGGCCGGAGGGGCTGCGCGCGGTGCTGCTGCACGAGCTGGCCGAGCCGCTGCGGGCCCGGCGGGCGGCCAGGGCCGGGGCGGGGACCCTGCTCGCCCACGCCGAGCGGGGCCTGTCGGTGGCCGCGCCCGACGCCCGGCGGCTGGTCCTGGCCGTGCGGGAGGAGCCGGATCCGGACCCGGTGACCGCCCGGCTGCGCGCGCTGGTCGCCGACGGGCTGCTGGCCGAGGCGGCGGCGGTGCTCGACCGGCTCCCGGACCGGGCGCTCCCACCGGAGGCCGCGGCTCCGGCCGCGCACGTCCGGGCGACGCTGGCCGAGGCGCGGCGGCTCGGCGACCTCGCCTCCGGGCGGCGGGTCGCCGATCCCGACCAGGCCTGGGAGCTGCTGGACCGGGCCGAGGCTCTGGTCCGGGACCTGCCCCGGCTCGACGAGGTGCGCCGCTCGCTGCCGGTCCGTCCGGTCCCCCGGGTGAGCGCGGCGGCGGACCGGACCGGCGTGCTGGTGGCGTGGGAGCCGACCCCGTCGACGGCCGGGCGGCCGGAGTACGTGGTGGTGCGGCGCGTCGACCGGGCGCCGCGCTCGGTGGCCGACGGGACCGTCCTGGACCCGCCCGCTCCCGGTGCGACCTCGCTGCTGGACACCGGGGCGCCGGTGAACGCGCCGGTCCACTACGGGGTCGCGGTACGGCGCTCCGCCGAACCGGACGGGCTGTACTCGCCGCTCGCCGTCTGCGGACCGGTGTGCCACCGGCCGGAGGTCGGCGCGGCCCGGCTGGAGGCGGACGACGGTGTGGTGAGCGGCCGTTGGCGGCTCCCGGCGGGTGCGGAGGCGGTGCGCGTCACCCGCCTCGCCGACCCGCGGGACACGGACAGCGCGGACGAGACGGACGACGCGGACGACGCGGACGACGCGGAGGAGGCGGACCCGCAGGGCAGGGCGGCCCCGTACGGCACGGTGATCCCCGCCCGGGCGGACGGGTTCACCGACCGGGGGCGGCCCAACGGCCGCGCCCACGGCTACCGGATCCAGGCCCTCTACCGGGAGGACGACGGCACCGTGACGGCCACCGCGGGCCTGCTGCTCGGCGCCGTCCCGCTCGCGCCGCCGGAGCCGGTCACCGCCCTCGCCGTCGCGCCCGCCGAGGAGGACCCCGACCTGTTCGACGCCCGCTTCACCTCCCCGGCGGAGTCCGCGCGCGGCGAGGTCCGCCTGTACGCCTTCGACACCCGTCCGCCCTGGCCGGTCGGACGGCTGCTGAGCCCGGCCGAGGTCGCCGCCCGGGGCACCCGGCTGGCGAGCCGCCCGATCGCCGGGGGCCTGCGGTTCCGGCCCCCGGGGCGCGGCGCCGTGGTCGTCGCGGTCACGGTCGCCGGCGACCGCGCCGCGATCGGGGCGGGCGAACCGGTGGTGGCCGTCCCCGGGTTGCGGAACGCGGCGGTGCTCCGGAGCACGGGCGAGGCGGTGGTCACCTTCGACTGGCCGCCGGACGGGCCCGGCGAGGCCGAGGTGCGCTGGCGGGTCGCCGACGGCGCGCTCCGGCGGCGCACCGTCACCCGCCTCGGCTATCTGCACCGCGACGGGGTCCGGCTCCCCGTGCCGCACGGCGCGGCCGCCGAGGTCGAGCTGCGCCCGGTCGGCCGGGCGGACGGCCTGCCCGCGTTCGGCCCGCCGGTCCGGCTGGTCCTGCCGGCCCGGATCGAGGTCCCGTACACCCTGACCCGCCGGGGGCTGCCCGGACGGCGCTCGGTGCGGGCGGTCTTCCGGAGCGCCACCGAGGTCCTGCTGCCCGGGCTGGTGCTGGTCGCCTCCACCGGGCCGACCTGGCCGCTGGCCGCCGGTGACGGCGAGACCCTCGCCGAGCTCGGCGCCGTGCGGATCGGGCCCGGCCGCCCCGCCGTGCTCACCGCCCGGCTGCCCCGGGGGCGCGTCTCCTGGCTGCGCTGCTTCACCCTCGGCGAGGAGATCGTGCTCGTCGACCCGCCGGTGAGCCGGCTGCGGACCGGCGCGCGGCGGGCGGAGGACCGCTCGTGACCCGCCCGGGCCGTCGCGGCGACGGCCTCGTCTGCCCGACCTGTCTTCGCCGGGTCGGCCGCGCGGACATCGTCTTCCGGTGCGTCTCCCGGCCGGACCCGTGCCCCGGCGACGGCCGGCTCGCCCTCGCCGATCCGCGGGCGCCGTCCGCCGTCTGCGGCCGCTGCGGGCGGACGACCTCGCGCCGCCACTGCCGCCGGTGCGGCGAGCGGCTGCCCGAGGGCCACCTCGGGGAGCCCGGCCTGATCGTCGCCGTCGCGGGGCCGGCCGGCAGCGGGCGGAGCACCTTCCTCGCCGTCCTGCTGCACGAACTGCGGCACGGCCTCGGCGCGCAGCTGGGCGCGGCCCTGCTGCCCGGCGACGACCGGACGGAACACGAGGTCCGGCAGCACTACGAGCACCCGCTCTACCGGGAGGGGCGTACGCTCGCCGCCCACGACCCCCACGCGGGCCCCCGACCGCTCGTCCACCGGCTGAGCCTCGGCGGCGGGCGGCGCGAACGGACGCTGACGCTGGTCCTGCTGGACACCCCGGTCGGCGCCGCCCCGCCGGACCTGGCCGCGGCGGACGCGGCGGTGCTGCTGCTCGACCCACGCGACCTGCCCGGAACCGGGCTGCGCCCGGGCGGGGGAACGCGGTCGGCGGAGGCCCTGGACCGGGCCCTCGCCGGGCTGCCCCGGGGCGACGGCGGCCGGATCCGGATCCCGGTCGCGGTCGGCCTGGCCAAGCTCGACCTGCTCACCCCGGCCCTGCCGCCGCACTCCCCGCTGCACCGCCGCCGCTCCCCCGTCCCGGCGTACGACCCGGTGGACCGCGCGGCCGTGGACACCGAACTGCGGGCGCTGCTGGAGCTCTGGCGGGGCGGCGGGATCACCCGGCGGCTGCGCGAGGAGCGGGCCGACCACCAGCTCTTCGCGTTCTCCGCGCTCGGCGCCGCGCCCCGCTCCGGCGCGACGCCGCCCGGCGGCCCGCGTCCGCACCGGGTCGAGGACCCGCTGCTGTGGCTGCTGCACCGCGTCGGCTTCCTGGGCCGGACCGGGCGGGTGGGGCGGGCATGACGCCGGGGCACGGGCCGAACGGCCGGGCACGCCGCGGTCCGACGGCGCAGGAGTGGGGCAACGCCGTCTTCGCCCTCCTGCTGCTCCCGGTGCTGATCTGGGCCGGGCTCCTGTTCGCGGCCGCCGGTGTGGCGCTGCACTGCCTCGTCATCGTCCTGCCGCGGCTGTTACTGCGCCATGTCCGGGCCGTCCGGGAGGCGTTCGGCGCGGGCGCGCCCTCCCCAGCGGACGACGGCCCCACCCGGGAGCCGTATCTGCACCGGGCCGGCGGGCAGGCGCTGCGGGCGCTGTGGCACGGCCTCCGGGAGGCCTACGCGGAGGAACTCCGGGCCGCGCTCAGGATCGTCCCTGGGCTGCTGCCGCCCGAGGGCGGGTCGTGGCGGCGCACCGAGCGGTTCGTGAGCCTCGGCATCGGCGGGCTGCTCCGCCTCCTCAGGGTTCTCAGCGCCGCCACGGCCGTCCTGGTGTCGGCGCTCCTGGCGCTCCCCGCCCTGCTCTGCCAACTGCTGCTCCGGGCCGTGCTGCTGGCCGCATTCCGGCTCTGGTGGACGGTCTGCCGGGCGGTCGACCGCCTCGGCCGCCGGCTGACCGGCGCGGCCGCGGTCTGCCCGCATCCGGACTGCGGCCGCGCGGTGGAGCTGCCGGACCGGCTCTGCCCCGGATGTGGCGCGCGGCACCGGCGGATGCTTCCCGACCGGCACGGCGGACTGCGCCGCACCTGCCGCTGCGGGGTCCGGCTGCCCGCCGGCACGCTGTTCGGCGCCCGGCGGCTGGAGACCCGCTGCCCGCACTGCTCCCGGCCGGTGCCGCCGGGCGGCGCACCCGCGCGGACGGTGCTCGTCGCGGGGGCGCCCCGGTCGGGGCGCAGCACCGTCGTCCGCGGCGGGTTCGCACACCTGGCCGGGGTGGTCGGGCCGCTCGGGGGGCGGGTCGGTGGCACACTGCCGGGCACGGCCGCGGCGGAGCTGACGGGGCTTCGCGGCGGGCGGCGCACGCTCGTGCTGCTCGATCCGCCGGGCCCGGTGTTCGCGGAGCAGTCCGGCGTCGACACCGTGGACGGCCTGCGCGGCGCGCACGGTCTGGTGCTGGTCCTCGACGCGCTGACGCTCCCCTCGGTCCGGCGGGCGCTCACCGGCCCGGTCGGCGGACCGCCGGCGCCCGGGTCCGTCCCGGCGGCGGAGCGGGTGCTCCGTGCCGTCGACGCGCTGCCCCGGCGCCGCCGTCCGCGGCGGATCGCCGTGGTGCTCACCCGCGCCGCCGCGCTGCGCGCCACCCCGGCCGGTCCGGGGCCCGGGGACGGCGAGGAGGCCGTGCGCGGGTGGCTGGAGGAGGCGGGGGCGGGGAACCTGGTCCGGCTGCTCGACCGGACCGGCGGCCGGGTGCGGTTCCTGGCCGACGGACCGGCGGCCGAGACGGGCCCGGCGCTGGGCGGGCTGCTGCTCTGGACCGCCGGAATCGCCGCCGCACCCCGGCGCCTGCCGGTCCCGCGCCGCATCCCCCGCCGCATCCGCCTCCGCCCGGACGGCGGCCCCCGGGTCCGGCGTTCCGGCGGGACGGCCCGCGCGCGGCGGGCGCTGCTCCTCTCCCATCTGGCGGGCCTGGCGGCGGTGCCGGCGGCCCTCACCCTGCTGTTCACCGGATCGCTGCCGCCCACCGCGGCGTTCGGGCTGCCCGCCGCCGTCGACCGGTGGCTCCGCCCGCTGCCGGACTTCGCCCGGGAGGTCGACCTCGCCGCCTTCCGGGGGGACGGCTCCTGGCCGGCCTTCTCGGCGAGCTACTCCGCGCCCGGGAGCAGCCCGGACGGGCCGCGCGACGGGAAGGGCGGCACCTGGTCGACGTACGGCAGCCCGTACGCGGTCATTCCCGACGCGGCGGACGCCGAGGAGATGGCGGACTGGCTGCGGCGGGAGGAGTGGCTGGAGATCGGCTTCGGGAGCCCGGTGCCGGTCTCCCGGATCGAGCTGGACATGGAGCCCGGCGGCTTCGCGCTGACCACCGTCCGGGTGCTGACCGCCGACGGCACCTGGGTGGACGCGGGCCGGGAACGGGTGTCCAACGAGAACCTCCTGACGGGACTGGACCGGCGGTTCGAGCTCGGCCTCAGCACGTCGGCGATCAGGATCCTCCCGATGGTGCTGCCCGGGCAGGAGGGCGCGCGCATCACCCGCCTGCGGGTCTGGTCGTCCTCGACCGCGCTGGTCCGGCCGCGCCTCGCCGGGACCGATCTGCGGCTGACCAACACGGCCCACCGGGACGTGTCGGTCGATGTGCTCCCGCCGGCGCTCCCGCCGGGCTGGCGGGCCGAGCCCGGGGCCGCGCCGCTGCGGCGGTTGGCGGCCGGCGCCACCGCCACCGCCCCGTGGCACCTCACCGCCGACCCCGGCGCGCGGCCCGGCCCCATTGGCTACGCGGTCCGCGTCACCGAGGACGGCCGCACCGCGACCGCGACCTGCTTCGCCCTGCTCCGGCCGACGCCGGAGGGACCCCGCGCCGAGCCGCTCACCTGCGACCCGGCCTGAGCCCCGGGCCGCCCCTCGGCCCCCGGACCTCCCCGGATACGCACCGGGACCGTCCTCGGAAACCGGGGGCCCGAACGTGTACACCCCGAGGGCGGCAACTCCCCGTCCCCGCAGGTCCTCCGGCCACCGACCCCGTCCCCGGCGAACGACCCCGTCCGGGTGCTCCCCGACCACGCACCTGATCACCTCCACCGCGCAAGGAGTCCTGACCATGCGGAAGTTCATCGTCGATCTGACCGAGCGCACCGTCGCCACCTACGCCGCCGCCTTCCTCGGCCTGCTGCTGGCCGACACCTTCGACCTGACGTCCATCAGCGCGCTCAAGGCGGCGGCGGTGGCGGCGCTGCCGGCCGCGCTGAGCGTCCTCAAGGGGGCGGTGGCGACCCGCGTCGGCGACCCGGCCTCGGCCGCCCTGCTGGTCCGCGGCCGCGACTGACCGACGCGGCCGACGGACCGGCCCAGCCGGCGCGACCGGCTGCTCCGGCCCGGCGGGGCCGGAGCAGGCCGGGCCTCCCGGTCCCGCGCTACGGCCGCCAGCGGCCGCCGGAGAGCTCGGCCAGCGCCTCCGCGACGTCCGGGGGCAGGCCCGGTCCGACGCCCATGGGCTGCACCAGGTACCACCCGTCCCGGCCCCGGAAGTAGGCCGGGGGGACGGGCGCCCCCGGGCTCGGCCGGACGTGGATGCCGTGCACCCGGGCGTCGCGCCCGCGGACGTGGACCCGGCGGACCGCCACCTCGTCCACGTCGTGCCACGCGTAGTGGCAGCTGCGCCGGCCCCGCCGGGCGGCGATGAAGGTGTCGGTGATGTGCAGGTCGAACCGGCGCCGGGGCAGCAGGCGGATCAGCATCAGCAGCAGGCCGATCACCGGCAGCCCCACCAGCGGCGCCCAGGACTCCAGCCGGTCCCAGGTGCCGCTCACCGTGGTCCGCACCAACTGGAGCGCCATCAGGGCGCCGAGCGGGCCCCAGTGCGCGAGCGTGACCTCACGCGTCCGGCCGGTGAGCAGGTACGAGGCCGGCTCGCGCCGCACGGTGAGGCCCCGCCAGGTCGAGGCCGGTGGCAGGGACGGCGTTCCCGGGCCCGGGCCGCCCGCGGTGGGCGCCCTGCGCGGTGCGGGGACCGCCCCCGTCCCCGGCGGGCGCACCGGGCCGGCCGCGGCGGCCAGGTGCTGCTGGAGCCGCAGGTTGCGGAAGCGGTACGTCCCGGCGGTCCGCTGGAGCAGACCGGCCCGGTGGGCGTCGCGCAGGAACGTCATCAGTGCCCACGGCACCCGGCCCGCCGCCGCCAGCGAGCACCGCGCCAGCAGCCACCGGCTCCACGGGCTGATCAGCAGGAACATCGCGCACGCCCCGCACCAGGCCGCCAGGCCGCCGGCCCAGTCCCCCTGGGGGTGGGACCGCGCCCAGCCCAGCAGTTCGATCCCGACGGCGATCAGCGGCGCCAGGACGACCATCGTCAGCAGGACCGCGGTCCGCTCCGACTGGAGCAGCGCGTCGGGGGTCGCGGCGTCCACGGTGTCCGAGGGCGCCGCCATCACGATCATCAGATAGCCGGGCAGCAGCAGGCCCACCACCAGCATCAGCCCCGCCGAGGACGGCACCAGGTACTGGTGGACGCCCAGGGCGAGGATCACCGGCGGCCCACCGACCACCACCGTGAGCCGCCAGGCCCGGCCCAGCCTCCCGTTGCGGCCGGCCGAGCGCAGGGCGCCGGCGAACCGCAGCGGATTGGCCCGCCGCCGGGGCGTCGAGGGGTCGTCCCCGAACCACGCCTGCCCGGCCGTCCGGACCGCCCCGGCCATGGTCACGCTGAGGCCCAGGGTGGTTCCGAAGCCGTAGTACCGGTGCGAGGAGTCGTCGACGAGCCCCAGCACCAGCTCGAACAGCACCGACAGGGCGATCCCCGCCGCGATCAGCACGGGCACCGCCAGCGCCCGGGGCAGGGGCGTGCCGAACAGGCGCCACCAGGCCAGTTCGGCGGTTCCCTGGCGGCTCATCAGCCGGGCGAGGTGGGACAGCCAGACCCGCGCCTGCTCCGCCTCCCACTGCCGGGGCGGGTGCAGCCGGTCGGGGCCGGGCGGCAGCTGCGGGAACGACGCGGGCACGATCAGGTCCAGCAGGTGCCGTTCGACCTGCGCGGCGGTCGCGAAGCGCCTGCGGTCCACCAGCTCGCCCGGGTCCGCCGGCGCCCGCTCGTAGCCGCGCCGCACCAGCCACACCATCAGCGGCGTCGACAGCGCCCGGCTCACCGGGCTGTTGGGCTCGGCGCGCAGCTCGGCCAGCAGCGGCGCCCACTCCCGCGCGCGCGACGGCTGCCGGGCCTGGCGCAGGTAGGCCGCCACGTCGGCGGGGTCGAGCGGCAGCGCCTCGATCGCCGAGTCCACCCGCAGCACGTCCCGCTGCGCCGACACCAGCTCGCGGTAGGCCTCGGTGCGGCAGATCAGCACCACCCCGCCGTCCTGGCCCAGTTGGCGCCCGAGGGCGCCGAGCACGGCGATCCGCCGGTGCTCGGGCAGCTCGTCGAGGCTGTCCAGTACGGGCAGCAGGCGCCGCTCGCTCACCAGCCGGCCGGCGGGGTGGAGTCCGTCCACCCGCGGCAGACCGGGGTGCTCCTCGGCGATCCGGCCGATCAGCCAGTCGTGGAAGTTGACCCGCTCCGCGTCCCAGGACTCCAGCGAGAGCACGACGGGCACCGGGACGTCCTCGCCGCGGGTGAGCCGGCGGGCGAGCAGCTCCAGGGTGAGCAGCACGGCCAGGGTCGTCTTGCCCGCGCCGGCCCCGCCGAGGATCAGCAGGCGGCGCCGGTCGAGCCCGAGCAGGGCCTCCGCCATGGTGCCGACCCGGTCACCGCGCCCGCCGAGTTCGGTCCCCGGCCCGAGCGCGGTGCGGCTGTGCACCCAGCGGACGGCCAGCGGTTCGGGGTCGGCCATGTCCCAGGCGTCGGCCTCGGCCCGCCACTGGTAGAGCAGACTGCGGGCCAGCCGCTCCTCGGCGAGGGCGAGGGGTGTCGCCGGCGGTTCCGGCGGGGGCGGCACGGTGAGGTGCAACTCGCCGTTGAGCACGCCGATCTGGACCAGGTAGTGGACCGTGCTGTCGGTGACGATGTTGCGGATGTCCATGGGCCCCTGGCCCGGTTCGGATTCCGTCACTCCCCCGTCCCGCCTCTGTCGACCGCTGCCGCGCCCGTCCTTTGTACCAGCACCGGCGCGGTTCGCGGGGTCAGTGGCCGCCCTTCGGCTCGGTGCAGCCGCCGTCCAGGTAGGGCCCGTGGGCCTCGACGGTGACGGACCTGCCGAGCCGGCCGGCGACGCACGGGCCGGTGCCCGGGACGCTGACCTCGAACGACAGCTCGCCGCCCGCGGGTTGGAACTGCACGCTGCCGGCCGGGTAGCCGAGGGAGGCCAGGATGCCGAGCACCTCGTCCTGGGTGAGCGGCGCAGCGGCGGCGCGGGGCCCGACGGCGTCGGCGATGCGCTTGCGGTGCGCCTCGCCCCGGCAGCGGTCCGCCGCGTCGAGGGGCGCCATCTGCTTGTACATCGAGTTCTCGGCGTGCCTGGCCGCCCACGGATCGACGGGATCGGCCGGCCCGGTGCCCGTGCCGGCGGCCGTGGGGTCCGGCCGTACCGACGCGCAGCCCAGCGCCGCCACCCCGGGAAAGAGCCGGTCGTGTTCGGCGACGCCCTTGCGGACCGCCTCGGTGTAGCCCGTCGGGGCGGCGGACACGGACGGGGACGGGGCGGAGGCGGCCGTCCCGCCACCGCCCGTGCTGCGCACGCTTCCGCAGCCGGTCACCGCCACCGCCCCCGCCAGTACACCGGCCGCCACCACTGCCAGACGCCTCATCGACCCGCCCTCCCCGTTCCGACCCGCGCCCCGCAAGGGCGCTTCGTACGGCGCCCATCATGCCGGACGCCCCGGCCCGGCCGTCGGCGGGAGCGGCGGCCGGAGCGCTACCGAGGGCGGGAGCCGGGCCGGTGGCCGTCGCAGAACCAGCCTCCCGGGTACAGCCGGGCCGGTGCTCCGCAGCGGGTGCCCCGGCCCGCGGTGCAGATGTCGCGCACCAGCGGTGCGATGGGCGGCCTGGTGATCGGGGGCGGGAAATCGACGGCCGGCGGGCCGGGGTGCCGGCGGTGGACGTCCCGGCGTGGGCGGGAGCCGCCGCTGCCCCGGCGCGGGGGTGCGCCGCGGGTCGCGGTGCCGTGGCCGGCGGCCAGGGTGCCGCCGTTCTCCAGGAAGGCGTCGAGGTCGCCGGCGCTGGCCCAGAAGCGGTGCAGGCCGCGGCCCGCCCGCAGGGTGAGCGGCTGGAAGGAGCCGGCGACGATGTCGCGGACGAGGGCGTCGAACTGCCGGGGCCTGGGGTCCCAGCGCGGATGGCGCCGACCGCAGCTGCCCCGTCGGCGCGACGGGCAGGGAGTCGGCATCCGCTCGCACTGCTCCAGCGCGAGGGCCCGGACGCCGCCGCGGACGAGCAGGTGGCGGTCGTCGCGGATGGCGGCCGCGGGCAGGTCGTCCGTACGGGTCCAGTGGACGGCGTCGATCAGCGGGGCCTGCGGGTCGACCGTGTGCCAGACCGGCGTGATGCCGTCGGCGCGGGCGGCGGCGTCGCGGTGCCGCGCCGTCGCCGCCGTGATGTACGCCAGCTGCGGCTCGAAGCCGAACCGCCGGCCGTCGGCGCCGGTGACGAGCACGTCCGAGCGCCGCCGCCCGTCCGCCCCGACCGCCTCCACCTCGGCCGTGTGCCCGGCGCTCTCGACCACCCGGAGGTAGCGCTCCTTGTAGGCCTTCTGCTCGTCGCTCTCACCGTGGTAGCGGTGGTGGCGCGGGTTGTGGTGGGCGGCGACGCGGACGCCCCGGCGCTCGAAGACGTACATCCACGCGGCGACTCCGCGGGTGGCGAGGCAGTCGGGGCAGTAGAGGCCGCGCCGGTGGACCGGTCGCCGGTCGCCGAGCAGGCGCGCCCACAGACCGGGGTGGCCGGGGTGCCCGAGGTCGTCGCGGTCGAGGTCGAGGGTGGCGTTGACGAGCGTGCAGAAGACGGGGGTGCGCCGGGGGGACTCGCCGTCGAAATCGTCCATGGCATCTCTTCTCTGCCCTCGCCCACCGGGAGTAGGCTCAAGCGCGAAAGGGACCGCAGCTGTGATTCCAACGCGCACGGGTCCCCGAATGCCTCCGAATTCCGCGGCCCTCCGGACAGTTGTCCTGATCCTGCGCCGAATTCGCGGATCTTTCCCGGAAATTGACGCTCCGTTCGCGGCGGCTGCCGTGTTTACCGTCGATTTGCCCGGAATGCGGCGGCCCGGAACAGGCCACCGCACCCGCATGCGGGGCGGTCAGGCCGGCGGCGTGGCGAAGTAGATGCCCTCGCACAGTTCGCGGGCGATCCGCGCGTAGCGGCCGACGTCCCGCAGGGGGCCGTCCTCCAGACGGCGCCAGTCGCGGGCGGCGCCCGCCGCCGCCCGGCGCAGTTCGGCGGGGGCGGCGTCGGCGGGCAGGCGGAGGCGGGCGGCGGGGGTGCGGCCGGTGGCGAGGGCGATCAGGGCGGCGGCGGTGTCCTCGTCGAGTTCGAGCCGCTGCCCGGCCACCGCGGCCAGGGCCCGGGCGAGTTCGTGGCGGCGCAGTTCCGGGTGCCGGCGCAGGTCGCCGATCCGGGTGCGGGCCTGCTGCAGGACGTCGGCGGGCAGGCCGTCGCCGGTGCCGAGGGCCGCCTCGACGGCGCCGAGGGCGGCGGCCGAGCGCAGCGCGTCGGCGGCGTCGACGAAGCGCAGCCGCAGGTGTTCGACGACGGCGGCGATGCCGGAGGCGGCCCGGAACTCGGCGAGCAGGGCGGCGGCCCCGATCGGGCGGCCCTCGGTGCGGGCCCGGCGGGCGGCCGCCAGGGCGGTGTCGATGCCGTAGACGCCGAGCAGGCCGAACAGCCGCTGCCGTTCGGGGCCGGTGAGCGGCGCGCCGTCCCAGTCGAGGAAGCGCCGGCCTGAGTAGAGGGCGCGGCGCAGGGCGGGGGCGGGGGCCTCGACGAGCCGGCGCACCAGGGCGGCGTCCGGTTCGGTGAAGTCGTCGCCGAGGGCGGTCTGGGCGAGCAGTCCGACCACCGGGAGCACCTCGTCGACCAGCCCGGCGAGCCGGGCGGCGTTGGTCGCGGCGACCTGCCGGGCGCGCGGCCAGGGGTCGCCGTGGCCCTCGCCGAGCAGGTCGATCCGGCTGAGCACGCCGACGGCGTTGAGCGCGGTCATCCGGCCGTCGGCCTGGGCCCGCAGGGCGCCCAGCGCCTCGGCGTCGCCCGCGCCGGGGTGCGGCATGACGTAGATCATCGCGTCGGCGCGGGCGAGGGCGTCCAGGGCCGGCTCGTCGAGGCCGCTGAGCGAGTCGAGGCCGGGGGTGTCGACGAGCACGCAGTCGCCGGCGGGCCGCAGCCCGGCGGCCTCGACGACGACCTCGGCGATCCGGTCGGCGCCCACGCCGAGGTCCCGGGGGTCGCGCGGCAGGCCGCCGGCCTGCCAGTGGGCGATGCCGTCCCGCTGCCGGACCTGGAGCCGGTTGAGCCGCCCGGGCCGGAACCACGCGACCACCGTCGTGCACTCGGTGGCGGCCGAGGCCGCGAGCCGACGGCCGAGCAGGGCGTTCACCAGGGTGGACTTGCCCGCGTTCATCCGGCCGCCGACGGCGATCCGCAGGGTCCGCTCGGCCAGCCGCTCGTGGACGGCCCGCACCGCCTCCGCCGCCGGGCCGGGTGGCAGCCGGCCGGCCAGCTCGGCGCAGAACCCGGCCACCACCGGGGCGAGTTCGGCGCCGTGCGGAGGGACGGTCACCGGTTCACCGCCCGGGCGGGCGCACCGGTCGGCGGGGCGGTGCCGCCCTGCTCGCGCTCCAGCAGCCTGGCGAGCTTCCGGGCCGGGCGGCGCAGCCCCGCCGCCTCCTCCTTGAGCTCGCGCACCCGCCCCTCCCAGAACCTCAGCCGCTGGGCCGCGCTCTCCACGCCCTTGAACCAGGAGACCAGACTGTCGACGCCGTTGGCCTCCTTGCGTGAACTCTTCACCATGGACGCGGCCCCGTCCAGCCGTCGCTGGAGCTCCTCCGCCCGGTGGCCGAGCAGGGTGGAGAGGCACCACAGCACGGGCACCGCGACGCCGCGCGGCCCGGGCCCGCAGGAGACCGCGACCGTCGTGCCGCGCACCCGCCCGCCACCGGCGACGAGTTCCTCCAGCGGAGCCATCGCCTTCCGGGCGCGGGCCCAGTCGGCCGGGTCGGTCACCAGGTCGGCCTTGGTGTAGGCGAGGACGATCGGCAGCGGCGTCGGCTGCTCGGTGACGGCGCGGTGCAGCAGCACCACGGTGCGGCGCACCTCGTCGTGGGAGTCGGGGTCGGTGGCGAGGCGGTGGGTGTCGGCGAAGACCACCACGGCGTCCGCGTCGGTCAGCCGTTCCAGCAGCTGCGCGGTCTCCGGGTCGTCGGCGGCGGAACTGGTGAGCGCCCCGCCCCGGTAGTCCGTCCAGTGGAAGCCCAGCACCTCGCCGCGCCCGTACCGGAGCCCGGCCCGCAGTTCGGTGCGCCGCGAGGACGGCGGCGGGTAGACGCCCTTGCGCAGCCGGCCGCCGGCGGTGGTCAGTTCCTCGGCGGTCCGGCGGTCGGGGGTGACCAGCCGGAAGCCTTTGCGGTCGGCCGCGAGGTGGGTGAACATCGCGGCGAGGTAGCTGCTCTTGCCGGCGCTGCTGTGGCCGAGGGCGACCACCCGGAGGTTCATCAGGTCCATGCGGTCAGCTCCGGCCCGGGCCCGGCGCGCCGGTGGTGCCGCCGAGGGAGCGGGCGAGGGCGAGGCCCTCGTCGCGCAGCGCGGTGAGCGAGCCGATCCGGCGCTTGGCGCGGTCCCGGGCGGCCGCGAGGTCGGCGGCGGAGGCGGCCAGGTTGCGCCGGTGGTCGGCGAGTCGCCGCTCCAGCCGGAGCCGCTCGTCGGCGATCGCCTGGTCGAGCGCGACGGCGAGCCGGTCGGTCAGTTCGTCGACGTGGCCGGTGATCTGGGCGGGGATCTCGGTGTTCAGGTCGGTCAGCACCCGGTTGAGGTGGCGGGTGGCGTCGCCGCGCACCCGGCCGAGCTCGGCGCGCTGGCGGCGGCGCCGGGTGAGCACGGCGAGCATCGCGTAGCTGGCGACGGCGGGCAGCAGCACGCTGCTGGTGACCAGGGCGACGACGGTGCCGAAGGTGGCCGCCGTGCCGATCGACGGGATGACGCTCTCGATCACGCCCAGGGCGCCGCCGTCCCGGTGGGTGGAGAGCACCATCTCCGGCAGCGGGGCTTCGCGTTCGGCGCGGATGACGGTCCCCTCGCCGGCGCCGTCGCCGTCACCGTCGTGGACCACGGCGAGCGCCGTGCCGGGGCGCCCGGCGTCCAGCACCGAGGCGCACTCCCGCCGCACCCGTTCCTCCAGGATGGCCAGGCCGCGCCGGGCGGCGTTGTCCAGCTGCAGCCAGACCGCCTCCACCTGGGCCTCCAGATCGGCCGGGAACTCCTGGGCCAGGGCGGCCGGTTCGGAGGTGGCGATCCTGGCCTCGGCCACCTGGCGGACGTCGTTGAGACTGCGCCGGAGGCCGAGCTGGAGGGTGTTCTTGAGGTCGCGGGCCCCGCTGGTCAGGACGCGCCGCCACTGGGCGCTCTCCGACTGGAGCTGGCGCAGCGCCTCCTCGGTGGCCTCGACCTCGGCGGCCAGCGTCGGGTCCTGCTGGAGCGAGCGCAGGTGCTGCTCCTGCTCGGCGAGCGGGGCGGTGAGCGCGGCGAGGGCGACCTGCACCACGTTGGCGAGCCGCAGCTCGGCGGCACGGGCGGCGATCCGGCGGCGGAGCAGCGAGTCCAGCGGTTCGAAGCCGCTCTCCTCCAGCAGCTCGGCCGCGTCCGCGAGTTCACCCGTGTCGGCGGCATCGGCGGCGTCCCGGCGGGCCCGGTTGCTGACCGGGAACCAGGGGGCGTCGGCGTGCCGGGGGGCGTGCCGGGCGAGCAGTTCGCGGTTGCGTTCGAGGACGGCGGGCCAGGCGTCGTGGCTGTCGGTCTTGGTGAGTACGAACACCGTCTCGGCGGTGCGCTCGGTCGCGCGGGAGAGGAAGTCCAGCTCGGACCGGGTGAGTTCGCTGGAGCCGTCGACGACGAAGACCAGCGCGTCGGCGTTCTCCAGGGCGGCCAGCGCGAGTTGGGCGTGGCCGCTGACCAGGCCGCCGACGCCGGGGGTGTCGATGAGCTCCAACCCGGCCGCCAGCAGCGGGACGGGCAGCTCGACCTCGACGTGGTGCACGTCGAGGCGGTGCGGACGGCCGGTGGCCGGGTCGACGGCGGCGTACTCGGCGATCCGCTCCAGCGGGATCGGCTCCGGGCGCGGGGCGGCGTCGGAGGCGTTCGGGGCGGAGGCGGCGGACGTGGCGGTAGCGGCGGGGGCAGCGGCGGGCAGCAGGAAGGCCTCGGCGCGCGGGCGGTCGCCGTGCCGGACGACGACGTGCACGCCGGTGGCGACGTCGGCGTCGACCGGGAGGAGGTCCCAGACGCCGACCAGGCTGTTGATCGTGGAGCTCTTGCCGCGCTTCTTCTCGCCGACGACGACCAGCGAGGCGGCGCCACCGGCGGCCCGGGCGGCCTCCGCGCGCACCCGCCGGGCGCCGCCGGTGGCGTCGGTGGCGGTGGCAGTGGCGGTGTCCCGGTTGTCGTCCGGGACCGTCGGGGCTTCGGCGGCGGCCGTGCGGGCGGCGCGTTCGAGGAGGTCGGCGGTGCGGGTCGCGAAGTCCAGGACGCGGGTGCGGGAGGGGGCTTCGGGGCGGATCCGGGTCATGAGGGTTCTCCCGTGGCGGGGTCGGGCCGGTCAGCGGGGTCGGTGGAGGCGCCCTTCGGCGGGTGCGTCGGGGCGGGCGGCGCGGTGGGCGGCGACGGCGGTGGCAGGGCGGCCGGTACGGCGGGCGGCGGCGGTGCGGGGTCCTCGTCGAACTCGCCGAACATGCCGGCCAGGTTCGCCTCCTGCGGGTCGACCGCCCGGGTCCGCCAGCGCGGCGGCTCGTCCGCGTCGGGACGCGGGACGCTGGGACGCGGGACGCCCGGCGCGGGCGCGGGCGCGGCACCCCCGGGCCCGGCGGAGCGGGACGCGTCCGGGGCGGGCGGCGGATCGCCCAGTCCGTCGTACGGGTCGCGGTCACGGGCGCCGTAGGGGCCCTGCCCGGTGACCGGGTACCGGCCGCCGAGGTGCTGCCCGGACGCGCGGTCCTGCTCCTCGGGGTCGTCCGGCCGGAGGGCGCCGACGACCACCTTCCCGAGCTTCCCGAGGCCTCGCACGGTCCGCCCCCACCCGGACGGGCCGCGCCCGGGTCCGGGCGCCGGTCCCGTCGCGGGGCCGTCCTTCGTACCGTCCTTCCCGCCGTCCTTCGCCCCGCTCTTCACCCCCCGCCCCTGCTCGGGCGCGGCCCCGGGCCCACCCTGCGGCGGGGCCGGCGGAGGTGGCGGGGGCGGCGACAGCAACTCGTACCCGTGGCAGTCCGCGCTGGTCAGATGGGTGAGCCGACCGGCCTCGGCGTCCGAGCGCCGCCGCCAGCCGGTGACCAGCACACACCGGCCGGGCCCGGCCGCGGCCGCCGCCCAGAGGCCGGGCGCGTCCGCCTCGGGCAGCAGATGGCTGCCCGCCGGATGAGCGGGCCGCCAGACCGGCGGCTTCGGTGCCGGATCCGCCGCTCCCCCCGGCCGGTCCGGCCACGGCGCGGCGACCGGCCGGGTGGTGCGCGGCTCGGCCTCCTCCCGGCCGACCGCCTCCCAGGTGGGCGCGATCCACTCGGTGTAGACCGGTCCGGCCCAGCCGACCAGGTGCTCGGCCAGCTCGCCGAGTCCGGGGAGCCGCCCACCCGGCCCGGCCGCCGCCGACCGGTACCAGCCCACGAAGCCGTACAGCGGGCGGCCGAAGCGGTCCTGCACCATCTCCCGGCTGATCAGGCCCAGTTCGCAGGCGGCTCCGACCAGGACGCCCCGGCCGTCGCGGTGCAGCAGGAAGCGCGGACCGTACTCCAGCCGGCTCCCGCCGGCCACGGCGGCGCGCACGGCGTCCCCCACCGGGCCCTGCCGGTCGACCCCGGCGGGCAGTGCCCGCCACCACTGGTCGACCCGCAGGGTCCGGCCGTAGACCACGGCCGACCAGCCGCCGGGGGCGGCACCGTCCGCCCCGCCGACCGCGCTCCCGGGCTCCGGCCCGTCGTTCGTCGTACTCGTCATGGCATCCGTCCGTCCGTCAGTCCGTCAGCAGCCGGCCGTCGCGGTAGATGGCGACCCCCCGCAGCTCGGCGTCCAGCTCCTGGCAGCGCTCCTGGGCCCGCGCCAGGTCGGCCGAGGTCGCCGAGCTGCTGGCGAGCAGCCGGTCGATCTCCTGTCGGGCGCTGGTCTTCTGCGCCCCCTTGAAGAAGCCGCCGAACAGGCCCTGGCTGAGCGCGGCCAGTTCACCGCGCGAGGCGTCCAGGCCGCCGGCGAGCCGGTCCATCTCCTGCCGGTTCCGCACGATGCCCTCGCTGAGGTAGTGGCGGAGGCTGAAGATGATCGGCAGGTGGAGGTTCTTCGGAGCGATCCGGCTGGCGTCCACGGTGGCCTGGGCCGCCGCGCCGAAGTTGCCGAGCTGGACGGCGCAGAGCGCCACCGTGACGCCCTCGGCGTCGTCGCCGGCCAGCACCGGCACGAGGTTGGGGAAGTTCCGTCCCGCCATCTGGAGCGCCTCGGCCGCCCGCAGCCCGGTGCGCTCGGCCAGCAGGTCCGCCTTGGTGAGCAGGACGGTCACGCCGGGGACCGGATCGCCCTCCGCCAGCCGGCTGCTGAAGACCCGGGAGATCGCGCGGCTGAACCGGGAGATCTCCATCGGATCGTCGTCCCGGTCGAGGTTGCCGGGCGCGCCGTGCTTGATCCACTCGGCCACGTGCTCGGAGTCCAGCGCCAGGATGATGCTGTCGGAGCGCATCAGCCGCTCCTCCAGCTGCGCGACGTCCGCGGCGGCGCCGCGCCGGTCCAGGGCGGCGTTGCCGCGGAAGTCGACGCAGTCGATCGTCATGAGGTCGCGCATGCCCCGGCGGAACACGAACTCGTAGGAGATCGGCTCCTCCGAGGTGGCCTTGGGCATCGTGCCGGTGCGGCGCAGCCGGGCCCAGTCCTCGGCGAGGTCGAGATCGAGGTCGGGGTCGGTGGTGTAGAGGTAGTAGCCCTGGACCCCCGAGGAGAGCCGGTTGTACATGCCGTGCAGGTAGGCGGTCTTGCCGGAGCCGCTGGCTCCGAGCAGGGTGAGGGTGAGGGTGGGGACCGTCATGGTGCGGTGTCCTTCGTCTCGCGGGTTCGCTGGTTCGTGGGTGCGTGGGTGCGTGGGTGCGTGGGTCCCATGGGTGTCGGTTCGCGGGCGGTTCAGAACGAGAGGACGTCCTCCAGCAGCTCGCCGAGCCGGTCGGCGGGCTCCACCAGCGGTTGCAGCCGCGCCAGTTCGGCGCCCGCCCGGGCGCGGTCCCGGTCGCGGATGGAGGCCCAGGACGGCTCGTCCTCCCACCAGCTGCTGAGCCGGTCCCACAGGGTGTCGCGCTGGTCGGCGAAGCGGGCGGAGGCCATCAGCCGGTCGATCGAGGCGGACAGCTCCACGGCCCGGCCGAGGATGCCGAACCGGAGCGTCCACAGCACCGGCAGTGCCACGCCCTCCGGCTCCGGTCCGCACACCAGCGGAATGAGCGCGCCCTGGATGTGGCGGGTCTCCTGGACGGCCTCGATCAGCGGCATGAACGGGCCGACGAAGCGCTCCTCCGCGTCGGGGGCGCCGAGGTCGACCAGGTCGGTCTTGGTGAGGGCGATCACCAGCGGGGTCACGCTCTCCTCCCGGTCGGCGATCGCCTGGTGGACGCGGACGACCAGCCGGCGGACGTCCTCGGCGGCGTCGGGGTCGGTGTCCAGGCGGAGGGCGTCGACGAACAGCACGATGCCGTCGGCCGCGACCAGGTCGTCGTGCAGGCGGGCGGCCTGCGGGCTGGACCTGCGGTGCTCGGTGAGCGCGCCGCCGCGGTGGTCGGTCCAGCGGAACGGGAAGATCGCGTCGCCGTCGTGGCAGAGCGCGAACTCGTAGCAGTGGGGCCGGTCGCTGGCGCGGGGGTAGCGGCCGCGCCGGATGGCGCGGGCGTCGGCGAGCAGCGCGTGGTGGGCGGAGCGATCGGCGGCGCTCAGGGTCATGCCTTCGACGCCGTCGCACATGGCGGCGTACATGAGGGAGAGGTAGCTGGTCTTCCCGGCCGCGCTGTGGCCGAGCATCACGATGTCCATGCGGTTCCTCGCGGTTCTCGCGGGTCCTCGGGCGGGCGGTCCGTTTTCGGGCAGGGCGGGGCGCGGTGCGGCGGTTCCTGCGGTGCGGCGGTTCCTGCGGTCCCTCGGTGCGGATG